>JAQVHS010000002.1:0-37600 GCA_028696075.1 Candidatus Gastranaerophilales bacterium | reverse complement strand
GCTTTCGCCTCACTCGGCGCCCTACCGAAAATCCGCTGTCTTGTATTTTCGGGTCGTCGGAAAACTCTTCATTTACCTCCGACTTACGGGCTGGGTTCGGCTTTCGCCTCACTCGGCGCCCTACCGAAAATCCGCTACTTTTTACCTGTCTTACCGGCTTTTCTTCTGATGTGTTCGCCGGCATATTTGATACCCTTACCTTTATAAACTTCAGAAGGACGTTTGCTTCTGATTTCAGCTGCTACATCACCAACCACCTGTTTATTTCTTCCTTTAACGGTAATCTTGTTGGTACCTTCAACGATGAATTCAACACCTTCCGGCGCTAAAACTTTTACAGGGTGAGAACAGCCTAATTGAAAGTCTAAATCTTTCCCTGCTTTTGCTACTCTGTAGCCAACACCGTTGATTTCAAGATTTTTCACAAACCCGTCTTTAACACCGACTACAAGGTTATTAATCAATGTTCTGTACAATCCGTGAAAGCTTCTTGCTTCTCTTGAATCATCTTTTCTACTGATAACAAGAATGTTGTCTTGTTTTTCTATAGTAATTTCAGGTCTTACTTCAACACATTCCTGCCCCAAAGGACCTTTTGCCGTAATAACATTACCTGAAATTGTAACTTCAACTCCGGAAGGAATTTCCACCGGTTTTTTGCCTATTCTTGACATTTTCTTTCTCCTTTTTGCCAATATTTCCGTACCTGAAACGCTCAGGGCGGGTTTTCAACCTTGCGGTTTATACTATTTTTATCTTGCGTTGTCTTGTATTACTTTGGATTACCTTGGATTTTCGGGTCGCCGGAAAACTCTTCGTTTACCTCCGACTTACGGGCTGGGTCCGGCTTTCGCCTCACTCGGCGCCCTGCCGAAAATCCGCTGTCTTGTATTTTCGGGTCGTCGGAAAACTCTTCGTTTACCTCCGACTTACGGGCTGGGTTCGGCTTTCGCCTCACTCGGCGCCCTGCCGAAAATCCGCTACCAAACGTAGCATAGAACTTCGCCGCCGACATTTTCTTTTTTAGCTTTTCTGTCGGTTAAAAGTCCTTTGCTTGTGGAAATGATAGCAATGCCAAGCCCATCCATAACTTTTGGAAGTTTTTTGGATTTTTTGTAATCTCTCAAACCCGGGCGGCTAACTCTTCTTAAATTAGTGATAACAGGAAGTCCCGCATCATCATATTTAAGAGCAACTTTTATCATTTTGAATTTTTCCGCATCACAAACTTCATAACCTGAAATAAATCCTTCTGATTGAAGAAGTTTTGCTAATTCAAGCTTTAAGTTTGAACAGGGAATTTGGACATCAGAATGCTTTGCAATATTTGCATTTCTGATTCTTGTTAACATATCTGCTATTGGATCTGTATTCATTTTTTCACCTTATTGTTCTGTCTTTTGGATTTTTATTTATTACCATTGCGAGGGTGCAAAGCCCGCGGCAATCCATTTATTGTCATTCTGAGCGTTAGCCGGATTACTTCGGGGAGTTTATTCTGAACCCGTTGACACTACCAGCTGGATTTAGTTACACCGGGTAACAACCCTCTGTGAGCCATTTCTCTCAAATGAATTCTGCAAAGACCGAAATCTCTGTGGAATCCATGCGGACGACCACAGATACTGCAACGGTTATGCAACCTTACTTTTGGGTATTTGCCTTTTGCTGCAAGTTCTTCTCTGGTCTGTTCTTTTTCTATCATTGCTTTTTTAGCCAATGTTTTTCTCCTTTATAAGAATTTAGTTACTTTCTTTAACTTCTTTTTTCTTTTTGAAAGGCATTCCAAGCTCTTTTAAAAGGGCAAGCGCCTCTTCATCAGTATTGGCTGAAGTAATGATAGAAATATTCATCCCTTTAACCACACTAACATCATCATATTTAATTTCAGGGAATAAAAGCTGTTCTTTAATCCCTAAAGAATAATTACCTCTGCCGTCAAAACTTTTTTCGCTTACTCCTCTGAAGTCACGAATTCTTGGAAGAGTAACGTTGATTAGCTTTTGAAGGAAATCGTACATTCTTTCGCCTCTGAGAGTAACCATGCAGCCGATTGGCATACCTGCTCTCAATTTATAAGAAGCGATAGATTTTTTAGCACGGGTAACAACGGGCTTTTGGGCTGAAATTTTAGTCAGTTCTTCAACCGCACCGTCCAAAATTTTAGCGTTCTGAACAGCTTCGCCAACACCCATGTTGATTACAACTTTTTCCAATTTTGGGATTTGATGCACATTTTTGTATTCATACTTGTTTTTCAAAGCAGGAATGACATCTTCCACATATTTTTTCTTTAAATTTTTAGTTAACGTCATTTTTTTTAATCCTTATGCGTCTAATTGTTCACCACTTTTTTTACAAACACGTGTTTTTTTGCCGTTTACGACTTCGTGCTTGATCCTTGTCGGTTGTTCTGTCACAGGACAGCAAATCATAACATTTGAAACGGCTATTGGAGCTTCGATTTTTTCCAATCCGCCTTTTACGCCGAGCATAGGATTTGCTTTTCTTGCTTTTGTTACAAGATTTAAGCCTTCCACTATTACTTTATTATCAGCGGTTATAACTTTTTTAATAACACCGATTTTACCTTTGTCTTTACCTGCGATAACACATACTCTGTCGCCGGTTTTAACATGCATTTTATGTTTAATTTTTTCTTTTGCCATGGCTTAACTACTCCTAAATTACTTCCGGAGCCAAAGAAACTATTTTCATATAGTTCTTTTCCCTAAGCTCACGGGCTACCGGTCCGAATACACGAGTACCTGTAGGGTTACCATCTTTGTTAATGATAACGGCTGCGTTTTCATCGAAACGAATTACACTGCCGTCTTGTCGTTTAAGACTGGCTTTAGTCCTAACAACTACAGCTTTAACAACATCACCTTTTTTAACAGGCATATTCGGAGCCGCATCTTTAACAGAAGCTACAATAACATCACCAACAGAAGCGTAACGACGGTTAGAACTGCCGAGTACTCTTATGCAAAGCAATTGTTTTGCACCTGTGTTATCTGCTACTTTCAATCTTGTTTCTTGTTGAATCATTGTTGATTTTCCTTGTTTGATTGTCTATTTAGTAGATCCTTGTTCCAAAAGCTATTTTGCTTTTTCCACAATTTCTACAACACTCCACCTTTTAGTTTTGCTGATTGGTTTACTTTCCTGAATGAGAACTTTATCACCCTCATTGCATTCGTTGGTAAAATCAGCTGCTACATAGTTCTTGTTTTGTTCTATGATTTTTTTGTATTTTGGGTGAGGTCTGTATTCAGGAACACTGACAACAACCGTTTGGTCGTTTTTATTGCTGATTACTACACCCGTTTTTTGTTTCTTAGGCACTTTTTATAACCTCTTAATTTGCTAACTCTTTTTCACTTATGATTGTTTTAATTTGTGCGATTTGTTTTTTAGTTTTGGAAACCAATGAAGGGTCATCGTTTTTTTGAAGAGCTTTTGCCATTCTCAATTCGAATAACTTTTTCTTCAAAGAAACTACCTCTTCTTTTAGTTCCACTATTGACTTTTCACGCATTTCTTCTAATTTCATAGTTATCACCACTACTTTTCTATTATTCTTGTCAATACAGGAAGTTTTTGCGCAGCCAACAGCAACGCTTTTGTTCCTACTTCTTTAGAAACGCCGCCGAGTTCAAAAAGAACTCTGCCCGGTTTGACCACGGCAACCCAGTATTCAACGCTTCCTTTGCCTGAACCCATACGAGTTTCTGCAGCTTGTGCAGTAACAGGTTTATCAGGGAAGATTTTTATCCAAACCTGACCGCCCCTTTTGATGGAACGAGTCATTGCTCTTCTTGCAGCCTCAATTTGGCGGCTTGTAATCCAAGCAGGTTCGGTTGTTTGAAGACCTAATTCGCCAAACTCAAGGTTTACACCGCGAGTTTCGGTACCTGACATACGTCCTCTCATCTGCTTACGATATTTTGTTTTTTTGGGCATTAACATTTTAATTGCTCCTAATTATATTTAATGTACTATTCGCTTTTTCTTGGTGCTCTTGAGCGTCTTTTTGCTCTTTCTTCACGATCCGCAGCACCAGCCGGAGCGTTATTATGTGATGATTTTGCTTTTATATTTTCATCAGCTCTTTCTCCCGGAAGGATAATGCTTTTGAAAACCCAAACTTTTACACCAATGATACCCATTGTTGTATCAGCTTGAGCAAAACCGTAGTCTATATCAGCTCTAAGTGTTTGAAGAGGAATTCTGCCTTCTTTCGCCCATTCTGTTCTTGCGATTTCCGCACCGCCTAAACGTCCTGAAACGGCAACTTTTATTCCTTCAACACCGGCTCTCATGGTACGCTGCATAGCCATTTTCATAGCTCTTCTGAACGCAACCCTTTTTTCAAGCTGTTGTGCAATTGCTTCTGATACTAATTGCGCATCAGCATCAATTTTAGCTACTTCAACGATATCAATTTGAACTCTTTTATTAATTAATTTTGAAACATCATTTCTCAATTCATCAATACCTTGTCCGCCTCTGCCCACTATAATACCGGGCTTCGCCGCTACTACCGTGATAATAACGTTTTGAGATTTTCTTGCTATCAATATTCTGCTTATGCCGGCAGCATAAAGTTTCTTTTTAACATATTTTCTTATCTTAGCGTCTTCCGCCAAAAATTCAGGGTATTCTGATTTTTTAGCGTACCAAGAACTAAGCCAAGGTTTAATGATTCCTATTCTAAATCCGGTTGGATGTGTCTTTTGTCCCAATGGTCCGCCTCCTATTTCTCTACCATTGCAAGCTTGATGGTCAAATGAGAAGTTCTTTTCAGTCTTCTGTACATACGACCTTGAGCTCTGCATCTTGCTCTTTTGTAAGTTATGCCTTCATCTGCAAATATTTCTGATACAAACAGTGTATCTGCAGCAAGCCCTTTTTGAGATGCGTTAGCAATAGCGTCTTTAAGATTTTTTTCAACTACTCTTGCTGCGGCATACGGCATAAAACGAAGGATTCTGGAGGCTTCGTTAACATCTTTGCCTCTAACTACGTTTATCACCCTGCGAATTTTTCTTGCGGGCATTTTAATATTTGATTGTTTAGCCTTTGCTTCCATGTCTATTTCCTTTTCGCTGTTTTGTCTTGACCGGCATGACCCCTGAAAAATCTTGTCGGTGCAAATTCGCCGAGTCTATGACCAATCATTTGTTCTGTAACATATATAGGAACGTGTGTTTTTCCGTTGTGTACTGCGATTGTGTGTCCTAACATCTCAGGAATAATCATAGACGCTCTCGACCAAGTTTTGATTACTTTCTTATCGCCTACATCATTCATTTTTTCTATTTTTTTCATTAACGATTCGTGAACGAATGGACCTTTTTTTAGTGAACGAGCCATCTAATTCTCCTTATTTACGTCTTCTGACTATATATTGGTCAGATTGTTTATTACGTCTAGTTCTATAACCAAGTGCAGGTTTACCCCAAGGTGTTTGAGGAGGTCCGCCTGTTGAAGTTTTACCTTCGCCGCCACCGTGAGGGTGATCTACAGGGTTCATTACAACCCCCCTCACTGTAGGCTTGATACCTAAGTGACGAGTGCGTCCTGCTTTACCTAAAGAAATGTTTTTGGCTTCTTCATTTCCCAAAGTACCGATTGTAGCGATACAATTTTTGTTAACCATTCTCATTTCTGAGCTTGGCAACTTCAAAGTAACGAATTCACCTTCTTTTGCCATTACCTGAGCGCCGCCGCCGGCACTTCTTACTAACTGCGCACCCTTGTTAGGTTTCATCTCTATGTTATGCACAATAGTACCAAGTGGAATTGCATATAATGGAAGAGCGTTTCCTACTTTAATTTCCGCATCAGGTCCTGATACAATAACATCACCAACATTTAATTGTTGCGGGGTTAAAATATATCTTTTTTCACCATCTGCATAGAATACCAAAGATATTCTAACGTTTCTGTTCGGGTCATACTCAACAGTTTTCACTGTTCCCGGAACATTAAATTTATCTCTTTTGAAATCAATTTTCCTGTAAGCTCTTTTATGTCCGCCGCCTTTGTGTCTGCAGGTAATTTTGCCTGTGTTGTTTCTGCCGGCTTGCTTTTTAATAGGCTCAAGTAATGATTTCTCGGGTTTATCTGTTGTAATCTCGTCAAATTCAAAACGAGACATGCCTCTTTGACCCGGAGAAGTTGGATTTATTTTACGAATTGCCATGATTTATGCTCCTATTAACTCTTCGATTGGATCTCCAACGATAGTAACTATAGCCTTTTTACCGGAATCAGTTCTGCCTTGTTTTAATCCTAATCTTTTTTCGTGACTGGGCATGTAAACGGTTTTAACCGCTTTTACTTTTCTACCCGGGAAAATCAATTCAATTGCTTGTTTGATTTCCACTTTTGTTGCTTCTTTTGTTACTTCAAAAGTATATTGTCCGTACTTTTCTACGGCATTATGTGACTTATCTGTTATGATAGGTTTTTTGATAATGTCATATAATCTTTCTGTATTTGTTTTAGACTTACTCATTATTTCATCAACCTCTCTGTTATTTCAGCTATCGAAGATTCAGTAATAACAACACTTGCTGCTTCCAATATATCTTTTACGTTTATGTTGGAAGGGATTATTATTTTAACGTTAGGAAGATTTCTTGCCGCCAATTCCAGATGTTGATTTTCTTGTTGTTTTGTATCGGCTATTATTAATATCTTTCCTTCAACTTTTAAAGAAGCCAATATATTATTGAAGTCCTTAGTTTTAGGTTGGGTTAAAGCCGAGAAATCTTTGATAACCAAAGTGTTGTCCAGTTTTGAAGATAAAGCTGATCTTAACGCCAATCTGCGTGCTTTAACCGGCATTTTGAAGGAATAATCTCTGGGTTTAGGTCCGAAGATAACTCCGCCGCCTTCAAAAAGAGGGCTTCTCAAACTGCCTGCTCTTGCTCTGCCTGTACCTTTTTGTTTCCAAGGCTTTTTACCGCCTCCGCGCACTTCTGCACGGGTTTTTGAATTGGCACTGCCTGCTCTTGCATTATTTAATTGTCTTCTTAGCGCAAGGTGCATAAGATGAATATTAGGCTCAACGCCGAATACTTTATCTTCCAAGTCTATTTGACCCAGTTGACTTCCGTTGCTGCTATGTAATGTTAATTGTTTTGACATTTTTATATTCCTTTAAAGAATTAGTTCCATTTTGTTCTTGACGGTTTAATCGTAACCATTTTGCCTTCAGGTCCGGGGATTGAACCTTTAATTAAGATAATGTTCTTATCGGTATCAACCTTTACAACTTTTAACTTTGTAACGGTAACCTGTTCATTACCCATGTTGCCTGCCATCTTTTTACCTTTGACAACACGGCTCGGGGTAGTACCTGCTCCGATTGAACCGGGCGCTCTGTGGTTTTTTGAACCGTGAGCCATAGGTCCTCTTGAGAAGTTATATCTTTTTACGGTACCTTGAAAACCTTTACCTATTGATTTAGCTGTAACATCAACCTTTGCTACACCTTCTAAAATACTCAAATCAACAGAATCACCCACATTGTAAGCACTTGCATCAGGAACTCTGAATTCCTTAAGTAAGCTCAATGCGGGTAAGTTATTTTTCTTCAAATGGTTAATTTGAGGTCTTGTTAATCTTTTATCTTTACAAGCGCATGTTCCGACTTGAACAGCACTATAACCGTCCGTATCAACGGTTTTAACCTGTGTAACGGTTAGGGGGGCTACTTGAACCACCGTAACCGGGATGACCAAGCCTTTTTCATCATAAACTTGAGTCATGCCTAGTTTTTTTCCTATTACTCCTAGAGTCATGTTTTTCCTCTTTCTTTGTGAGCGCTACGCTAATTTAAACATCTGAAAACCTAATTACGCACTTTTAGCGTAACCGTAGATCACATTCAATCGTTGTCTTGCATTTTCGGGTCGTCGAAAAACTCATCGTTTCCACACGACTCACGGGCTGGGTTCGGCTCTGCCTCACTCGGCGCCCCGCCGAAAATTAGCTATTAAATTTTCAAAAGCAAACAATTGCCAGATGCTGTCTTGTATTTATTGTATTACAAAAATATAAAATGCAATACCTTATTTATTTTTTGGATATATATCCTATAAAATCTTACGAATTGAGGGGATTTGGTTCGTTTGCCACCGTTCCGCTGCACTACTGCCAGCTGTCGCCGTGTTCCGCAGCCTCGCCACCCCACTTTGTTAACTATCTATCGCCACAGCATCGACAGCCTCGAGCCGCCCCACTGCCCAGCAGCCCCTTTTCGCAAAATTTATAATTTAACTTCGATGTCTACGCCGGCAGGAAGATCTAATCTGAATAATTCTTCAGTATTTGTATTTGAAGGATATATATCGATTATTCTTTTGTGCGTACGTATTTCAAAGTGTTCTCTTGATTTTTTGTTCACGTGAGGTGATCTCAAAACACAGAAAATACGACGTCTTGTCGGTAACGGTATAGGACCTGCGACTTTTGCATCAATTCTTTTTGCCGTATCAATAATTTTTTCGGCAGAAGCATCGATAAGTCTGTGATCATATGCCTTTAAGCAAACTCTTATTCTTTGTTGCTTAGTACTCATAACTGTTCTTTTTCCTTTAAAATTTTACTACCATGTGCGCCCTTGGTACGTTTTTGTATTAACAAGCGAGGGAATAACCCCTCGCTTTGTTAATTATACCTTAAGCAATAATTTTATCTACAACTCCGGCTCCAACGGTACGACCGCCTTCACGAATTGCAAATCTCATACCTGCTTCAATAGCTACAGGAGCGATAAGTTCAACTTCCATAACTACGTTATCGCCAGGCATTACCATTTCGCCTTCGAATTTGATTGAACCGGTAACGTCTGTCGTTCTGATATAGAATTGTGGTCTATAACCGGGGAAGAAAGGAGTGTGTCTTCCGCCTTCTTCTTTTGTTAAAACGTAAACGTTTGCCGTAAATTTAGTGTGGGGTTTAATCGAACCCGGTTTTGCCAATACCTGGCCTCTTTCGATGTCTTCTTTACCAACACCACGAAGCAATGCACCAATGTTATCACCAGCCATACCTTCGTCCAGTTGTTTTCTGAACATTTCAACACCGGTAACTACACATTTTTTAGTTTCGCCAAAACCAACGATTTCAACTTCTTCACCAACTTTAACTTTACCACGTTCTACTCTTCCTGTTGCAACAGTACCCCTACCTGTGATAGAGAATACATCTTCAACCGGCATCAAGAATGGTTGGTCTATTTGTCTTTCAGGAGTTGGGATGTAAGTATCGATAGCATCCATCAATTCCCAAATTTTATCGACCCATTTATCTTCGCCTCTTTGAATTTTTGGATTAGCAACAACTGCTTCCAACGCTTTCAAAGCAGAACCTTTAATGAAAGGAACATTATCACCGTCAAATTCATATTTTGACAAGTCTTCTCTCAATTCCATTTCAACAAGTTCCAATAATTCTTCATCGTCAACCATGTCGCATTTGTTCATGAACACAACTAATTGAGGTACACCAACTTGTCTTGCAAGCAGGATATGTTCTTTTGTTTGAGGCATAGAACCGTCAGTTGCAGCTACAACCAAGATAGCTCCATCCATTTGTGCAGCACCTGTAATCATGTTTTTTACATAGTCCGCGTGACCGGGACAGTCAACGTGGGCATAGTGTCTGGCATCTGTTTCATATTCAACGTGAGAAGTTGAAATTGTTATACCTCTGGCTTTTTCTTCAGGAGCAGCATCGATTTCGTCGAATTTCTTAGCTTCTGCTTTACCTGCTGCTGCCATAGTACTTGTAATAGCCGCAGTTAAAGTTGTTTTACCGTGGTCAACGTGACCAACTGTTCCAACGTTAACGTGTGGCTTTGTACGTTCAAATTTTGCACGTGCCATTTTGTTTCTCCTTTGTTAAGTATCTACAATATAAGGTTGAATTTCGCTCTATATTAGCCCATGACGGGATTTGAACCCGTGACCTTTCCCTTACCAAGGGAATGCGCTACCCCTGCGCCACATAGGCATGCCAGGCGAGCAATCAATTAATTTGGGCAGGGCTGGGTTCGAACCAGCGTACACTCACGTGAGCAGATTTACAGTCTGCCGCCTTTAACCACTCGGCCACCTACCCGTATAAAGTTGTAAATGTGCTGTTTATAAGAGCTAGCCGGTGATGGGACTCGAACCCGCAACCTACGGTTTACAAAACCGTTGCTCTACCATTGAGCTACACCGGCGTAGTGCTTGAAACTTAATCGTATAAAGGACATGACTTAATGTCAAGTACACAATTACAATTCTTGCACTTAAATTTTAATAAAACATAAACATATTTTTTGTTCAAGCGAATTTTCGGCAGGACGACGGCTTGCAAAGCAAGACTAGCCCCGTAAGGTGTGAGAAAATTCATCATTTCCCCACACCCTGAAAATTCAAGACGGCGGATTTGCGCCAGACATAACAGTAAAAACTCTTCATTTATTCATTTTTTAAAATAGTATATACTTTTTACGCAATTTTTATATACTATTTGTTTTTATTAAAGTAAGAGAGAAAAACTAAACGGAGAGATGAGCATGTATACTACAAGTACAGATTTATTCAATTTAAGATATAAAAACATAGCCCCTGTTGCAAATATGTACCAGAGCAATATAAGCAGCATCCAAAAAGGCTTTGACAAACCAAAACGTACCCAATTTAAAACAGTAAACCAACTTTTAAGAGAATGTCCATTGGTTGGCGCTACTAAATACGGCTTGAACTTCATCGCTTAAGTAATTTATATAATAGTATTAAGCATTCTTTCTTCATCTTTAAGTTTGTCATAAAACTTAGAGTTTACTTCGCCGCCCAAAAGCACGATAAAAGACGTATAATAAAGCCATATCAGAAATATTGCAAACACAGCCAACGCCCCGTAAAGCTTGCTGTACATATTAAAGTGGTTCAGATAAACGCTAAAAAGCCACGAAGAAATTATCCAGGCAAAGCAGAAGAAAAAAGTCCCTGGTATAGTAGAAAAGAACTTTGCTTTTGGATTGTAATGAATATTAGGCATCAAATAATAGTTTGTAAAAATAACGGCATAAAGCGCCAAAAATATAATAGGCCAGCGTATAAAAGAAATAAAATACACTGTCTGCTTAGGCAAAATGCCAAAACTTAGTATAAAGTTAAAAATAATTTTACCGAAAACCAACGCGTTGATACCCAAAAAAATGACAAAAGCGGTAACAAACAGAAGGATGACCGATAAAAGCCTGGTATACCAAAGCGGGCGGGTTTCTTCCACGTGATAGGCTTTGTTTAAGCCTTTTATAAATGTAAACATTGCATTAGAAGCAACTGCCATCGCAATAATAAAAGTAAAAGAAGCAACAGTTGCATTTGTACTATGCAAAATCTCTCTAAGCATTACTATTATATAGTTGTGAACGTCAGAAGGTATAATCACGGAAAAATAATTAAGGATTTGAGTAACAAGTTCTTCGGTCCCAAAAGCGCTGTATAAAGCCACCATAAAAACCAAAAACGGAAAAAAAGCAAAAATTGAATAAAATGCCATCTCGGCGGCTTTCCCCAAAAAATCATCTCTAAAGCTTGCCTCCGCCACGGAAAAAACCAATTTACACAATCTTATAAACATTTTTTCACCTGTGATTTTACAATCGGTAAAACATCGTTTATCGCCTCATCTAAGCTTTTTTGGATAATACAGCCTGCAGCCAGTTTATGACCGCCGCCGCCAAAAAATTCACAAATTTGGGAAACATCGACACGTTTGCTGCGAAAGCTGAATTTTGCTTCTTTTTTAACGGTTTCTTTAACAACAAAGCTGACCTCTACGTCTTTTTCCTGTCTTAAAATCTCGGAAATTCCTTCCAAATGTTCATCTTTTGCGTTGAACTCTTCGAGCATCTTCCTGTCGATTTTAGTGTAAGAAATTTTATCATCCATAACATAAACAGCACTATAAACAGCAAAAGCAGCTATTTTAAGCATTTCCTTAGGTTTGCGCTCATAACATTTTTCAAAAATTTCAGTAGGGTTAGCGCCCAAAGACACCAATTGTTTTGCAGCTTCAAAAGACGCTTCATTGGTATTTGAGTACCTAAATCCGCCTGTATCCGTGAGCAAGCCTGTATAAAGACACAGGGCGGTTTCTTTATCTATTTCAAGATTATTTTCAACAAATAATTTATAAATGACTTCCGCAGTACTTGAAAAATGCCCCTCTACTATATTTATATCGGCAAAATGGGGGTTTGTTATATGATGGTCAAGATTTATCGTAAAATTCGCTTTTTTATAAATTTTTTCAAAATAACCCATTCTGTCCAAAGTCGCACAATCCAGCGCAATAGCCAAATCAAATTTATGAACCTTAACTTCATGGTTTGTTAAAATACAATCTTCAATCCCGGGCAAAAACGTATAAACATCAGGGATTTTATGCTGTATAACAAAAACCGGATTTTTATCGGGAAAATTCTTCTTTATAAGTTTATTCATAGCCAAAGTCGAGGCAACCGTATCGCCATCGGGACCTATATGCGAAACCAAAAGGATATTTTGTGCCGATTTAATTTTTTCTAAAACTTCGATGTAAGTATTCAAAACCAACTCATAAAACCTGCTCTAATGAAATTCTAACACAAACCTAATCAGCCTTACAAGAAGTTAAGCAGCTTGGCGGCTAAGAAGCTGGGAAGCTGAGAGGCCGGGATGAAACTTAAGAGGTGAAGGGGTGAAGAGCTTAAGGAAGTTAGGAAGCCGGGAAGCTGAGAGGCTGGGATTAGCTTATGTAGTTGGGTTAAAACCCAACCTACTTGGCTACTTGGCTATTGGACAGATGCTGACACTTCGCTTCGCTGCGGAGACAGGGTCACAAGACCCATTAATTCGCCTGTTCCCTTTGTCAAACAAGTTCAGCATGACAGCTTCTCAGCCTCTTAGCTTCTTTATTACGCTTTTTGCTTATCAACAATTTTTTGGGCGCAGAATGTAGAAATCACAGGCACTATGAACCTGTATAACATGCCAAAAACCAACGCTGATTTGGCAATCTTAATGCCTTCCATGTACTTGTGCAAATTAGGATTTTTAGCATGCATTTCGGCAAATTTCTTTGCATACTTATCAAGCGGCTTATCCAACAATTTATCAATGGTAAATCCGCCGACGGTAGCAGCAACACAAGAAATCAGCCCTTTCAGCATAAGTGGTTTTTTACGCTCTTCCTTAATTTTAGGTGATTTAGCAATACTGATTATTTGGAATGTGGATAACATTACACCGGTTAAAGCAAACATATATGCAGCCAGATTGGTTGTATGGAATTTTTCGGCAAATTTTCGGACTGGTGTTGTATCAATCGCCTTGCCGACACCGATTGCCACAACATCGGTAAATTTATCATAACCATGGTTTACGGTTTTTCTGGCAAAATCGTAGAAACCGCCTCTAAACGCAACATCCCGGCGAGGAAAGTTCGGTCTTAAAGGAGTGCAGTTTGTTGTCATATTAGCTTTTAATATGTTCATTATTTTGCCTCCTTCTGAAAGTTTTTAAAAATATGGCTGCCTGACATACTGACAGCTGACTTTAAGTAAACATTTTGGTCTTTAAACACATTGTTCTTTTTATTTTTAATTCTATTTACCGTATGTTCCCCAAAAATAGAAACCATAATAGCAGGGAGAAGCGCAATTGTTAACATTGCTTTGGGGATAGCGGAAACAAAATCCGCACCTAACTTAAACAGCTGGGTCGAAAATTTATATTTCGAAGACTTTATCAAATCGCCTTTTTCACTCAAAGCTTTAATTGTTTCAGGCTTCAAATACTTTGCGGGATTTTTATTTACCTTTTTAATTGCCGTAGCCAAAGGAATAGATAAAACAGCCATAATTAAAAACCCGATGATACCGGAAGCCACCGATTCGGCTGAAGCGTACTGTTTATTTTCTTTTTCTATACCCGGAGTAGCCATAATCGCCGCAGGTCTGAAAGCACAGGTAGCAACAAGCGCCGCTCCCGCTCCGAATAACGCACCGTTATCCGCCGCAAATTCCAAACCTTTAAGGAAAAACCTGGAATTAAAAAATCCACCGAAACTGATGTTGGTGGATTTAGTCGCACTGCTATTTAATTTTTTTACACACTCCAAGCTTGTATAGTCGCTCTTGTGGGTTATCAGGTCATTTTTATAATCTCGCTCCTTAAACATCGCCTGAGAACACCCCGCAAAATTCCTTCGCTTCTCATATTCCAAGCTGTTTATGCCGTTCGGGCTTGATTTTAAGATATTAAGATTATTATTTATCGCAAGTGTTTTCATTTCTGTTCACTTATCAAATTGTAGAATAGGTGTACATCATACAATAATAAATTTTTCAGCGCAAGTACTTTTTTTATTATTTACAAAAGTTAGCATTTGTTGCGGTCAATACATCTTTTAGTGGTAAATTCTCTAACAAATACACCTTGTATAGGATGGTTTAAACCACCTAAACTCAACTAATGGATGATGTTTAAATGATTAAAATTTTTTAAACTAAATATATTGAGATAGAAATTTGAAGTTACCTATGAATTTAAACGAAAAATGTTTACTAAAGTTTTTAAGCAATCCTATTGATATAAGTAACATCTGCAAAGAGCAGCTGCTTAAAACGGACAATAAAAATATATTAAAAGTCAATGACTTCAAAATTCCTGATATTAACCTTTCAAAAATATAATCTTGTCGTCTTTTTCATGAATTTTCACAATAGTTTCGGGCAAAAACTTTCCTTGAAGAATTAATTTTGACAAAGGATTTTCAACAAGCTGTCTTATAACCCTCTTCAACGGTCTTGCACCGTATGCGGGGTCATAGCCTTTTTTAGCCAAAAATACTTTTGCCTGCAGCGTAATAGTGAACTTCAAATTCTGTTCGCCTAAAAGTGCAGACAATCCGGCAAGCTGGATATCTACAATTTCTTCCAGCTGCTCTAAAGTCAGCCCTTCAAAGAATACTATCTCGTCAATTCTGTTTAAAAATTCGGGGCGAAAAGATGCCCGCATCAAGTCCATCACCTGCTCTTTAGTGCGCAGTTTAGCTTCTTCATCACCGTTTGTGCTTTCAAGAATAATACTTGAGCCTATATTACTCGTCATAATTATAACAGTGTTTTTAAAGTCCACGGTTTTACCTTTTGAATCCGTTAAACGCCCGTCATCAAGGATTTGAAGCATTATGTTAAATACATCGGGATGTGCCTTTTCAATCTCGTCAAAAAGAATTACGCTGTAAGGTTTCCTGCGAACGGCTTCTGTAAGCTGCCCGCCCTCTTCATATCCTATATACCCCGGAGGTGCGCCGACAAGCCTTGAAACCGTATGTTTTTCCATATATTCAGACATATCAATTCTGACAAGCGCGTCTTCGTCGTTAAACAAAAACTCGCTTATTGCCTTTGCAAGCTCTGTTTTACCCACCCCTGTCGGACCTAAGAATATGAACGAACCTATCGGACGCTTAGGGTCATTCAGACCTGCCCTTGCCCTTCTTATGGCATCGGAAACCACGTCCACAGCTTCGTTTTGACCGACAACTCTTTTATGCAGAAAATCTTCCATTCTCAAAAGTTTTTGCTTTTCACTCTCAAGCAGCTTGCTTACAGGAATTTGTGTCCATTTGGAAATGACTTCTGCGATATCATCTTCGTCAATTTCTTCTTTCAGAAGGGTGTTTTTTTCCTTGCGCGAAGACATTTCTTCTTCTTCCTTTTTAAGCTGTTTTTCAAGTTCAATGAGCTTGCCGTATTTTAACTCTGCAGCTTTTGCCAAATCCGCTTCGCGCTCTGCCTGTTCAATTTGAACTTTTAGCCTTTCCATTTCATCTTTTAAGTTAGCTAAAGTAGAAATAGATTGTTTTTCTTTGTTCCATTGAGTTTTGATTTTGTCTATTTTCGTACTCAAGCTGTCTATTTGTTTGGTTAAATATTCTGCTTTTTTTGCTGATTCTTCGTCCTCTTCTTTCTTAATCGCTTCGCGTTCTATTTCAAGCTGAATTTTTTGACGCACCAAAGAATCCAGCTCTTCGGGCATGCTGTCAATTTCTATACGCAAAGAAGAAGCTGCTTCGTCAATCAAGTCAATGGCTTTGTCAGGCAAAAACCTGTCTGTTATATACCTGTCGGAAAGTTTAGCCGCTGCAACAAGTGCAGCATCTTTTATATTCACTCCATGGTGAACTTCGTATTTTTCTTTTATACCGCGCAAAATACTTATCGTATCTTCAATGGAAGGCTCATCAACAAACGTCGGCTGAAAACGTCTTTCCAGTGCAGGGTCTTTTTCTATATATTTACGGTATTCATTAACGGTGGTAGCCCCGATACAGCGCAATTCACCTCTTGCCAGCATAGGCTTTAAAAGGTTGCCTGCATCCATAGCGCCCTCTCCGCCGCCTGCGCCGACCATTGTATGAAGCTCGTCAATAAACAAAATTATTTCACCGTCAGAATCTTTTACTTCTTTCATAACAGCCTTTAGCCGCTCCTCAAATTCGCCTTTGTATTTAGCACCTGCTATCAAAGCCCCCATATCAAGCGATATCAGCTTCCTGTCTTTAAGGCTTTCAGGTACATCGCCTCTTACTATCCTTTGCGCCAAGCCTTCAACAATAGCGGTTTTACCCACACCCGGCTCACCTATCAAAACAGGGTTGTTTTTTGTCCTTCTGTTAAGGACCTGAATAACACGCCTTACCTCTTCATCTCTGCCTATTACAGGGTCTAACTTGCCTTCTTTTGCAAGTTTAGTTAAATCCGTACTGTATTTTTCCAGTGCTTTGTAATTATCTTCCGCATTCTGTGAGTCCACTTTTTTGTTACCTCTTATGTCTTTTAACGCTTTTAACAGATTTTCTTTACGTAAGTTGTATTTAGTCAAAATTGAATAGCAAATATCATCGGTATCATCAAGCATTGCCAGGATTAAATGTTCAACACTTACAAAAGAATCGTTCATAGATTTTGCAATTTCAAAGGCAGCGTCAACAAGTTTTTTAAAATCCATGGAAATATAGAGCTGGTCAGTATCTGCCTGTCCGGAAATTTTAGGCAATTTGGCAAGTTCAGCCTCTGTAGTATTTATTAATCCCGAAATATCAAGCTTCAAATCATAAAATATATCATACCCCACACTCTGATTATCTTCTAAAATGGCAAGAAGCAAATGCAAAGGAGTAAGTTGGCTGTTTTGATAACGATTTTTTATATCCTGTGCCGCCAAAACCAAATTCTGGGACTGGTGAGTAAATTTATTAAAATCAATCATACTAACCTCGTAAAAAATATACTTTATATTACATAATTGATTTTAAGGTATTTTTCGATTAAGTCTAGAAAACTTAATTATTATTTAATATATTTATTTTTCTATAAAATGAAAATCTTGCGGCAGTTTGCTGTTTATTAAACTTATAAAATCTGCAATACTGATGTCAAATGCCTCAGCCAGTTTAAACAAAGTAGTTAATTGAGGGTCTTTTAACCCTCTCTCTGCAGTACTTATTATAGATATTGAAATATCATTTTCACTCGCAAACATAAATTGGCTTTTCTTTCCTCTCAAATCTTTCATCACGGAAGCCAATGCATTAAGTATTATTTTCTTTTTGTCTTTTGCTTGCATAATGTAATTTTATGCTTATAATTTAATTATCGCCTTCGCGAACGTGATTGAATTATATTGCAAGAAAAATACAAAACAAATTAAAAAAATGTTTAAATTATTTTTAATCTCTATAGAAGATGCTGAAACAAGTTCAGCATGACAGGCTCTAAAATTAAGATTATAGTTCTTATTTTTCAATATTGCTATATTTTAACAAGCTTGGCAAAATTTCTCTTGCCTGACTGCAATACAACGCTTGTTTCACCTTTGTAGTCAAGGGTTGCATCAACAGCGCAAACCTTTTCACCGTTAATTTTAATGCCTCCGCCCTGAATTAGTCTTTTTGCTTCGCCTTTGCTTTGTACAAATCCTAATTCAAGCACAATATCAATGATTAAAGCCCCGTCGTTCTTTTGAACTTCCGGAATATCTTGAGGGACACCCTTTTTCTGAACAACATTGACAAATTCATCCTGCGCTTCTTGCGCTGTTTGCTCGTCATAATAATAATTTACGATTGTCTTGGCAAGCTTCATTTTTAAATCACGGGGGTTAAACTGCGGATTGGCAAGGTCAGCTTTAACCTGCAAAAGTTCTGTATCAGAAATTTCCGTCAAAAGCTCAAAATAGCGGTAAATCAATTCATCAGAAATAGACATCAGCTTGCCGTACATATTTTTAGGTTCTTCGGTAAGGCTTATGCAATGCTCAGGGTAAGTTTTAGACATTTTAAGCATACCGTCCGTACCTTCAAGAAGAGGCAAAAGCATAACCATTTGAGGGTCTTTTTTACCGTAAGCTGCTTGGATATCCCTGCCCAAAAGCACGTTAAACCTTTGGTCAGTACCGCCAAGCTCAATATCAGAATCAATTGCAACAGAGTCATAAGCCTGCATCAAAGGATAAAAGAATTCATGGATACTTATGGGCTTGTTCTCCTGATAGCGTTTTTGGAAATCATCCCTGACAAGCATTTGTGCAACAGTCATTTTAGAGGACAGCCCCAAAAGTTCGGTTAACCCCATTTTATGCAGCCAGTCTGCGTTGTTCAACACTTCTGCTTTTGAAACATCAACGATTCTGCCCATTTGTTCAAAGTAGCTTTGCGCATTCTCTTCAACCTGCTCTTTTGTAAGGCTGGGTCTTGTTTCAGACTTGCCCGAAGGGTCGCCTATCATAGCAGTAGCTCCGCCTACGATTAAAACAACCTGATGTCCTAATTCCTGAAACTGTCTTAATTTACGCATAACGACGCTATGCCCCAAATGCAAATCCGGTCTTGTCGGGTCTAACCCCAATTTTACACGCAAAGGCTTGTTGTTTTCTTTTGCTTTTTGAAGTTTGAGCGCAAGCCCCATAATGCCGTCAGGTAAAATTTCGGTTCCACGGGATAAACTTTGTGCCTGTTCTATGAATTCTTGTTTTATCTCTGTTTTTTCCATCTGATTTCCTAATCTTATATCTAATGCTTACGTCAATAACTGCAGTAATCTTTCTGTATCTTTATCGCCTCTGCCCGAAACATTTACGACAATAATGTCATCTTTAGAGGTTTGAGGCATAAGGGTTTCCAGATATGCAAGGGCATGTGAGCTTTCAATCGCAGGTATAATACCTTCAAGCCTGGACAATTTTGCAAAAGCATCTACTGCTTCATCATCCGTAATCGCATAATACTGCGCACGTCCGGTATCTTTCAAATAGCAGTGTTCAGGTCCTACTCCGGGGTAATCAATACCTGCTGAAATACTGTAAGACTTTGCCACTTCTCCGTTTTCATCCTGTATAACGTACTGATACATTCCATGTAAAACCATTTTTTTACCAAGGGTTAAACTCGCCGCATGCCTGTTTGTATCCAAACCTTCGCCTGCCGCTTCAAGCCCTATAAGCTTAACGTTTTTATCCTCGAGAAAAGCATAAAAAGCAGCCAAAGCGTTACTGCCGCCGCCTACGCAGGCTAAAATATAATCAGGAAGCTTGTTTTCTTTCTCAAGGATTTGCTGTTTAATTTCCGCACCTACAACGGATTGGAAATTTCTCACAATCATAGGATAAGGGTGAGGTCCTACGGTAGAGCCTAAAACATAAAACACATCATCCGCATGTCTTAACCAATAGTCAATAGAGGCATCACAGGCGTCTTTTAGTGTTTTTGTACCTGAGTCTACACTATGAACTTTTGCTCCTAAAAGCTTCATCCTCTCAACGTTAAGATGTTGTCTTATAATGTCATTTTCGCCCATAAAAATCTGGCATTCCATACCCAAAAGCGCTGCAGCTGTGGCAGTTGCAACACCATGCTGACCTGCTCCGGTTTCTGCAATAACTTTTTTCTTGCCAAGCCTTTTAGCCAAAAGCGCTTGTCCCAACACGTTATTAATTTTATGCGCGCCTGTATGGTTAAGGTCTTCGCGCTTTAAATATATTTTTCCTTTGCCGTAATGTTCTGTTAATCTTTTAGCAAAATATAACGGTGTCGGTCGCCCCGAATAATCCTTTAAAAGTTCGTAAACTTCATCCAAAAAACTTTCATCATTCCATGCCTGATTAAAATCATCTGCCAATTTATTTAAAACCAATTTAAAGTTTTCAGGTACAAAACATCCGCCAAACTCGCCAAAAAAGCCGTTTTTGTCAGGCAGATTGTAATTTTGATGTTTTACATACGGATTACTCATAGCCACTTCCTCATATTTGAACCAAGTTGATTTTATCTCAAACATGTAATTTATAAAAATTAAATCTGCTAAAATCGGCAATAAATGCATTTTTTTTGTTTTTATTTATAAATACGAGGGCTTATTATGCCTTAAAATATAAAGGTAAGTAATGGTAAACAGTTTAAGCTCAGCAAACTTTGAACAAAGTACAAAACAAATATATACTACAAAAAACAACAGCGCCTTTAAACGCTGGGTAAAAGGTGAGGACAAGTACTGCACAGACGGCAAAGATGACGGCAAAATATCTTTTGGTGAAAAGTTTAAACACTTTGGAAAAGGACTTTGCGGAATCGTAAGAACCATAATTAATCATCCTATAGCTACAACAACTGCAATAGCAACAGGTATAGGGCTGACTTTGTTATCAGGCGGAACTGTTTTGCCGGTACTGGTGGCATTCGGAGCAATAGTAGGCGCTTCGGAAATTGCAATTGGCACATATAAAGCAGCAAAAGCCAAAACCGATGCACAAGCTCAAAAAGCCTGGGACACTATGGGATATGGAACTTTTTCGTTCCTTCTTTCATTTTTCACCGCAAAATCAGCGCTGCATGCTGCCAAAGCAGGTGGCATGAATATAGCTGAAACGGCAAAAGAAGGCGGAAATTTAACAGCGACTTATAACTGTCTAAAGTTTATCCCTAAAGCATTAAAAGTAAGCTACAACAATTCAAAGATAAATATTGCGTTAATGCTGAAAAAAATAAAAGCCCTTATTCATCCTTCTCACGATGTTGTAAGCGGAGCAAAAGGGCTGAAGGATGCTATACCTATGATAGGACGTTCTGCACGCAATGCAACTGCCGAGGAAGCTATAGCTGCAAATGCCAAACTCGCGGCAGAAGCAAAGGCCCCAAGAACAGCCATTTTGAATGATGAAATAATAGCAAACAATGCAAGATTGGCAGCAGAAAGCAAAATACCGCGCACAGGGTTGGCAGCGGAAGAATTGTTAAATGCAACAAATGATACTATAAGACCCGCCGCAGATTTAGGACAAGCCGCTGAAATAGCAAGACAAAGTACAATGTACAAAGTAACGCCTATAGGAACAAAAGCTCAACCCCCGTCAGGCTCTCAGGCTGTTGCGGAAAGCGAACTGTTCAATCCTAATATCGCGGGTAACGCGAACTTAACCTCATTACCCGAAATACAAAAGCAAGAGGTTATAAACAGGTATTTACGACAAAAAGATTTATAGTTCGTCGGGAGAACCAATTCTGCCAAGAATTGCGCTTGCTGCGGCAATAGCAGGGTTAGAAAGGTAAACCTCACTGTCCACATGTCCCATTCTGCCTACAAAATTTCTGTTTGTAGTGGAAATAGCTCTTTCGCCTTCGGCAAGGATACCGGCATGTCCGCCCAAACAAGGTCCGCACGTAGGAGTGGAAACCGCTCCGCCTGCATTAACTATTGTATGGACATAACCCGCATCAATAGCCTTGAGATAGATGTCCTGAGTACCGGGGAATACTATCAAACGAACGTCATCGTGAATTTTTCTGCCTTTGAGTATGCTTGCGGCAACTTCAAGGTCGGAAAGTCTGCCGTTTGTACAGCTTCCTATAACGGCTTGGTCTATTTTTACATTGCCGACTTGTGAAATAGGTTTAGTGTTTTCGGGCAAATGAGGGAATGCAACCGTTGGCTCAATATCCGCTACATCGTATTTAATCACTCTTGCATAAGAAGCATCAGGGTCGCTCGTGTAGAATTTGTAAGGTCTTAATGTTCTGCCTTTTAAATATTCTTCGGTTATTGCATCAGGAACGATAATACCGTTTTTTGCACCTGCTTCAATAGCCATATTACAAATGGTAAATCTGCCGTCCATACCCATTGCTTCAATGACGCTGCCGCCGATTTCAAGAGTTTGATACAAAGCTCCGTCAACTCCGATATCGCCTATCAGGTGAAGGATTAAGTCTTTGCCGGAAACCCATTTGTTTAATTTGCCGTTAAATTCAACTTTAATAGCTTCGGGAACTTTAAACCATGTTTCGCCCGATGCCATAGCACAAGCAAGGTCGGTAGAGCCTACACCTGTAGAAAAAGCACCTAAAGCGCCGTAAGTACAGGTATGGCTGTCAGCGCCTATAATCAAATCGCCTGCGCCTACGATACCTTTGTCAGGCAAAAGCGTATGTTCAATACCCATTCTACCGACGTCAAAGTAGTGTACGAGTTTTTGTTCACGTGCAAATTCTCTAATCATTTTTGCCTGCTGCGCCGATTTAATATCTTTATTGGGTACAAAATGGTCGGGAACAAAAACAACTCTTGTATTATCAAATACTTTATCTACTCCGATTTTTTTAAATTCTTTTATAGCAACAGGTCCTGTAATATCGTTTGCAAGTGTAATATCAACTTTAGCTGTAATTAAATCACCTGCTTTAACTTCATCCAGTCCGGCATGAGCTGCAAAAATTTTCTCCGTAATATTCATCGGCATATCAGTTCTCTCCTTAACAGTTCTCTAGTCAACTTTATCCAAATTTTTACGCATGGTAGGGAATGCTATAACATCACGTATGGATGGTGAATCGGTAAGCAGCATTATAAGTCTGTCAATACCTATACCTAATCCGCCCGCCGGAGGCATTCCGTACTCAAGCGCATTGATATAATCTTCATCAATCTCACAAGCTTCGTCATCACCTTTAGCTTTTGCCTCCGCTTGAAACTCAAACCTTCTTCTCTGGTCTATCGGGTCTGAAAGTTCGGAAAAAGCGTTCGCAACTTCCCAACCGTTAATTCTGGTTTCAAATCTTTCGGTTAAACGGGGGTTATCTCTGTGAGGTTTTGCCAAAGGCGATATATCACGGGGATAATCAATAATATGGATAGGGTTAATCAGCTTTGGTTCAACTTTTTCTTCAAAAATTCTGTCTAATGTCTTTCCCCAATTTTCGCAGTCATCGGCATCAACTCCCATTTTTTTGGCTTCCGCCTGCACTTCTTCAAGCGTAATTTTATCGGTAAAATCAACCCCTGTATATTGCTTAATAGCGCCAAGCATAGTCATTCTGTCCCAAGGCGGGGTAAGGTCGATTTCTCTGCCCTGAAAAGTTATTTTCATTGTACCTAAAACATCCTGAGCGATAGAACTTATCATATTTTCGGCAAGAGCCATCATTTCATTATAATCAACATAAGCCTGATAAAGCTCTAACATAGTAAATTCAGGGTTATGTTTCGGCGAAAGTCCTTCGTTTCTGTAACTTCTGTTTATTTCAAAGATTTTTTCACTTAATCCGCCAACCAATAAACGCTTTAAATAGAGTTCCGGAGCAATTCTTAAAAACATTTGCATATCAAGCGCATTGTGGTGTGTTGTAAAAGGTCTTGCAGTTGCACCGCCTGCTATAGTTTGGAGCATAGGGGTTTCAACTTCCAGAAAACCTTCATTCGTTAAATATTCTCTTATCTTTTGAACAATTTTAGAGCGTTTTTTAAAGGTATCTCTGACTTCTTTATTAACAATCATATCAAGGTATCTCTGGCGGTAGCGCGTTTCTTTATCGGTCAGACCATGGAATTTTTCAGGCAGCTGCTGCAAAGATTTGGCAAGGATTTTAATATCCTTTGCCTTAATACTCAATTCACCTCTGGGTGTGCGGCGAACCGTTCCCATTACACCTAAAATATCACCGATATCAAGCAGTTTTAAAAGTTTTAATTTATCTTCGTTTAAATTGTCTTTATGGCAAAAAATTTGAATTTTCCCCGAACTGTCCATCAAGTCCATAAACATACCGTTATTGCGATTTGCCATAATTCTGCCCGCTACGTGGTATGTATCCTCTGTTTCTGTTCCTGCTTCAAGGTCTTGATATTTTGCCTGAAGCTCTTGCGCGCATGCATTCCTGTCATACGTATAAGGATAAGGGTTAATTCCATTCTCCACTAATTCCGTTAATTTTTGTATTCTTGACTCTCTGACTGAATCTGTTTTGTTTACAGTTTCGTTTGACACTTTATCCTCCAGATAGATTTAATTTATTATACATGTAAAATATTAGCACAAACATTTTTTGAGTTACTTTGGATTTAAGAAAAATTACATTTTCGCTTTTATTTTGTGCTTGAGGTATTATGTACTATAGTAATTTAGTAAAATATTTTATGAATACTTTGAGGTAAAAATGAGAGATAGATTAGTTTTATTAGCAATAATAACAGTAATATGGTCAATGATAGAATTAGTAAGGTTTGTAATCCCTGTACAATCCCTGTTTATAGTAACTTTCCTGCTTGTACTTTATACAATTTTCACAACGGCGGCATTTAGTCATCAGGACCGAAGACTAAGAAAAAAACCTCAACGGCTTAATTTAGATTATGAGCCTACAGTATGTATAATGATTCCTGCTCATAACGAAGAAACCGTTATTGAAAAAACCATTGAAAACATTGCAGCCATTGATTATGAAAAGTTTGAAATCTTTGTAATTGACGATAGAAGTGATGATGATACAGCAAAAGTAATAAAAGAAGTTGAAAAAAATTACGGCGGAAAAGTAAAAGCGATTATAAGAGATAAAGACGCTTTCCCCGGAAAATCCGCAGTATTAAACGATGCTTTAGCTTTGACAAATGCTGATGTTATATGTGTTTTTGACGCTGATGCAAGAGTGAAAAAGGATTTTTTAAAGGTTCTTTTGCCTTACCTTGCCCCGGAAGAAGTAGGTGCGGTACAGGCAAGAAAAATTATAATCAATAAAGAATTAAATATTCTTACCGCCTGCCAAAACAACGAATACACTCTTGACAATCACTTGCAGCTGAGCCGTGACAGCATTAACGGAGCCGTAGAATTGAGAGGCAACGGGCAGCTGATAAAAAGGGCTGCGCTTTTAGAAGTAGACGGCTGGAACAATAATACAATTACGGACGATTTGGATTTGTCTACAAAGCTTCATTTGAACGGCTGGGGAATAAGATACTGTCCTATAGGCGAAGTCTACGAAGAAGCGATTTTAAAACCGATTCCGCTGTTAAAACAGCGCCGCAGATGGGTAGAAGGTTCCATAAGAAGATACCTTGATTACTGTGTAGACGTTGCAACATCAGAAGTAATTTCACTCCGCGCGAGTTTTGATATGCTTGCTTATATGTTAGAGTTTGTAATTCCTGTTCTTTTAGTCGGCAGTATAATTGTACAAAGTCTTAAATATATGAAAGGTTATGAAAATCACTTACTTTCAACAGCTGCTGTAGGGGTCGGTATTTGCTTGTTCTTCTTCCTCGGAATTGTTTATTCCTTAAGAAAATATGACAAACAACCGGTTTTTAAAGCAATAGGACAAGCAATAATTACCGGTATATACATGGTGGTTTTATGGATACCGCTTGTAACCTGGATTGTGTTCAAAATACTTATCTTTAAACGCGATATGAACTGGGGTAAAACTTCTCACGGGCTGGAAAATGAAAGTATTAAACCTGTAAAACAGGTCGAAGCTGCCGTCGAAGTTGCCACAAACGAAGTAATATAACCTGACAGGCAAAAGTATGAAAGCAAGCTTGATAATAACAGCAGCAGGCAGCGGCTCAAGATATGATAGAAACCTTAATAAACTGCTTGAAAAAATATCCGGTATAAGCGTTATAGAACGCGCTTTGAACGTATATACAGAAACGGCTTTGTTTGATGAGATAATTATTTGCACCTCGTCAAATTTTTTGGAAGAAATAAAGAGTTTAACCTCTCATATTTCTCATTCAAAAGTAATTTTAGGCGGAGAAACCAGACAACAATCCGTTTTGAACGGGCTGAAGGAATGTTCAAGCCCTGATTTTGTGGCGATTGCAGATGCGGCAAGACCGTTAACCACAAAAGAAATGATTATAAAAGCGCTCAACCTTGCAAAAGAAAAGGGCAGCGCTATTTGCGCCGTTCCTGCAAAAGATACTATAAGAAGAGTTGATAAAAACGGAAGAATCACAGATAATATAAATCGCGAAGGTTTATACAATATTCAGACCCCGCAAATTTTTAAATATAAGGATATTTTAGAAGCACATATAAAATTCCAAGGTGAAAACGCAACAGACGACAGTTATTTATTCCAAAAATCAGGACATGACGTTTTTATAAGCGAAGGAAGTTATCAAAACATTAAAATAACAACCAAAGAAGATATCCTGTTTGCAGAAATATTATTAAATGACAAAAAATAAAAGGAGATAATTTATGAGTACACCGGTTTTAAATGAAAACACATTTAGTCAAAATGCACAGTATGTTACTGCTGACAGCATCCCGATGACAGTTGACGGTACTATTTTAAAGACCGTTCTTTTAATGGCAATATTAATTCTTGCAGGGGCATTTTCCTGGAATGCCTATGCAACAGGACAAATGCTTATGGCTCAGGGGTTAATGTTTGGCGGTTTGATTGTAGGGTTTATTCTTGCAATTATAATTTCCTTTAAACCCACAGCAGCACCTTTTTTATCCCCTATATATGCAGCATGCGAAGGGCTTGCACTCGGGGCGATTTCTTCAATGTTTGAAGCAAGTTACAGCGGAATTGTACTGCAAGCGATAGCTTTATCTTTGGCAGCTATGATGGCGATGCTGTTTTTGTATATGTCAAGGATTATCAAAGTTGATAATAAATTCCGTGCAAGTGTTATGATAGCAACTTTCGCAATTTTAATAGTATATTTGGCAAGCTGGATTTTGAGCTTTTTTGGCAAAAGCGTACCGTATATCCATGAATCGGGCATGATAGGAATAGGTTTCAGCCTGCTTGTTGTGGGTGTTGCTTCTTTTAATTTTCTTTTGGACTTTGATATTATAGAAAGAGGTGTACAATCTTATGCGCCAAAATATATGGAATGGTACGGCGGTTTTGCATTGCTTGTAACACTTGTATGGCTATATATAGAAATGCTGAAGCTTTTATCAAAGTTTGCTTCAAGAAGAAATTAAAAATTATTTTTCGTTTATAAAATTTCTAAGATGGACCTTGGCTTTTTCAATAATGCCGGGGTCTTCTTGGCTGCAATCAGATTCTAAAATCTCATCTTTAATTTTAGCGATAGATGCGTCTTTACCTGCTTTGTCAATAAACTTTTCCAAAAAATAACTGTAAGCGCCATTAGAATCTTGTTCGTAATTGAATTGACCATACTCATTAATCATAAACGGCATGGAATCCTTATTAAGCTACCTGTGGAATATTAAACCGTAAAACAGCAAAAATTTGCTACCTGAATTATTTTTTTGTTACATCTTTATATCGTATAAAGATTATGTAAGGAAATCGTATTCAGGGAATTTTTGCATGTATAATCAAAAATAATATCAGAGTAGTACAGGAATAAGTCATGCAGGCACTATTAGAAAACAATCCCATAAGTTTTTACAAAAGCGAAGCTTTAAAATCAGAATTCGAAAAACTTATGGAAAGAGCATCAGAAGCAGAACCGACTTTAAAAAATAAAATCGAGAACGAAATCGTAGCAAAAGGTTTAAAGTTCGTTCCCGAAATGATAGAACATATGCAAACTTCTAAGGGTATAACCAGAGGTTTGTGCGCAATGTGCTTAATCAGAATAGGTGTTTCTTGCGTATCATTCATTGAAGAAGCTTCAATATTAAACAATGATTTCCAATGGATAGCAAACTACCTTTTAAACGAAATAAGAATTTAAAATAATTTTTTCAATTAAAAAGAGGCTGCCCCAAAAACGGTAGCCTCTTTTTAAAGTTTATAATAAATATATGTGTTATTTACGTTTTTTTATTTTGCCTTTCAACGTAAAAATCCTGTATTTATAATGGTCGCCTTCTTCGTAAAAACAAAAAGCAGCTGTTATAATATTTTCAATCCATTGCAAATATTTTGTTTTAAAATCAGCAAAAGGTGTTTTATTCAAATAGTGATAATAAATAACTTTTTGCTCATAATGCCCTTTATGCTGCCAAGGCTTACATTTGCCTATAAAGTGCAAAATCTGAGTTTTTTCTGTCTTTTTGGTTTTGACAGAGGGGTCAGTAGTTTGATAAACCTTCATGCATTGATTATTCCATTTTAATTCAACAGGCAAAATTTTACCTTTGCACACGACATTAATCGCATCCTGGTCCGGGCAGCTTGTAGCATTGTTCCTAACGTAGTCTAAAAGCGCATCCTCTACGTTGTCCTGGCGCATTTTAGCAAGGTTAAACATAGACATCCCTGCATTGATATATATACTGTTTTCATCCAAAGCAAAAATATCTCTTGCACCTGCAACGTAATAATCAGCCAAATCTTTGTCAAACAAAGTCGCCAAAGAACCTTGTATAATCATATCCGAGTCAAGATAAATAATTTTATCAATATCAGGAAAAAGTGAAGGCGCTTTTAAACGATAAAAAGTAGCCATGGTAAAATGCACTCCCTCAGGCAAATAACATCCTTTGAAGTCTTCGGGGTTGATTTTTACATACGTAATTCGGCAAGGTGCAAACTTTGAAATTTCTGCAATTTTAGCTTTGTTTTCATTACTTATGCCATCATCTATAATAAAACAGTTTATAAAATCATCTTTTGCCGTATTTAAAAGCGTAGATGCAATAGCTACAGCCAAATGCTGCGAGTAATTATCATCCGATGCAAAACAAACATTTATTTCCATATTTTCGCCACTCGTCATCTGTCCTCACTAAGGATAGCACAAAAGACAAATTTTTCTGATTTTTGCAACGGGATTAATATTGCAAAAATATTTTCTTATTGTATTATATACTTAAAGCCCAATCGGAGAAGTGCCTGAGTGGTTTAAAGGAGCGGTCTTGAAAACCGTCGTGCGTGACGAGCGCACCGTGGGTTCGAATCCCACCTTCTCCTAATTTAAAAACAGAGAAAACTGTCATAAGACAGTTCTCTCTGTTTTTTATGTACGAGGGGTTTGAACCCGCACAAGGCTTTGCCTTGTCAGTGGGTTTGAGCACTACGACAAACAAGCAATCTCTGATTGCGTAGTTTGACGGATGCAGCCAGTGAGTTTGAGTTGAGCAACGCGATTACTCAAACAACGTGCCTGCCTCCTCTCCGAATTTAATGAAAGGAGTAAATTATTATGGAAATGCAATATTGGCATCCTGTAAATGGAGGCGAGCGTTATGAATTTTCAGAAGTAGATGCTCCTGAAAAAATAAAGAATTATTTTTTCAATAAAAGGGTTCCTGCCGAATATACAAAGAAAGGTGTGGCAAATCCAGTATTATATCATGATCAAATTTATACAAAGTAAAAATTAAAAATTTTGAATAATTAGAACTTGACTTTTGGTATTTTTAGTTTAATATGGAATTATGCTCCATATTAAACTAAATTGTGTCAAGAATCAGGAGGCACAAATGTTACCACGTCAACTCTCTAAAACTATACTTGAAATATCAAAACATTTTTCCGTAATTCTTATCACAGGTCCAAGACAGGTTGGAAAAACTACTTTACTGGAAACTCTAGCGCCTGAGCGCGAGTATGTCACACTTGATGACTTAGAGCAAAGACGCCTTGCAAAAGAAGATCCGGGGTTGTTTTTACAAATTCATAAGCCTCCGCTAATTATTGACGAGGTTCAATATGCACCTGAATTATTTTCATATATTAAAATGCATGTTGATAAAAATCAGCAGCCGGGAGCATTTTGGCTCACGGGTTCGCAAAAATTCCATTTAATGAAAAATGTCACAGAAACACTGGCAGGCAGGGTTGCGATTATTGATATGCTTGGAATTTCATATCCTGAATTGACAAATAATATTGAACATTCCAGCGCCTTTTTGCCGACTGACGAATGGATTGAAAATAGAATTAAATTAAAAACAAAGCCGCTTGATATTAATGAGGTTTATGAAATTATTTTTAGAGGCTCTTTCCCAAAACTGCTTTCAGACAAAGATATGCCCCGAGATATATTTTACAGTTCATACGTGCAAACTTATATCACACGCGATGTTAAAGACATTACCAAAATAGGCGATGAAATTCAGTTTTTAAATTTCTTAAAAGCAATTGCAGCACGCACAGGGCAGTTGATTAATTATACAGATATTGCACGCGATGTTGATATTGATGTGAAGACTGCAAAAGCTTGGGCATCAATTCTTGAAACATCAGGGTTAATTAAGTTCTTGTATCCTTATTACAACAACATTACAAAACGAATAATCAAAACACCCAAAATGTATTTTTTGGACACCGGCTTGTGTGCTTATTTAACCGGTTGGGATACTCCAAAAACTCTTGCAAACGGGGCAATGAACGGAGCAATTTTTGAAACTTATGTTTTTGCCGAAATTTTAAAATCCTATTGGAACAACGGTAAAACCCCAAATATATATTTTTATCGAGACACAAACCAACAGGAAATCGATTTTGTATTTGACACAGATGGCACTTTATATCCTGTTGAAGTTAAAAAAACAGCTGCCCCGTTGCGAAAAAATATTTCGTCGTTCAAAGTGCTTGAAAAATTAGGAAAACCTGTCGGTAAAGGCGCAGTTATTTGCCTTTATGATAAAATATTGCCTTTGAACAGAGAGATAAATATTGTGCCGGTGGGGGAGATATAACCCGCTAAACAAGTACGGTTTAAAGAAATGAATTTACTTTCTAAATGTATTTGTTATTATTCATGTATAAGACTACTCTCATTTATTAAAAGGTTTAACTTAATCAATTAAACTAGCATAATGACCAGATTGTAAATTTCCATATAATAATTCCAACATCTTTGTCATTTTAAGCATCGCCGGTTCATTATTAGTATGTTTCTTTGCAACTTCACAAGCGGTTCTATTAAGGCATTTTGTACAATCATACATCGATTTTTGGCAATATTGATTACCTTTAGTGATATAACCATGTTTTTTAATCCAAGTTTTGCGGGCAATAATTTTATTTTTTCTGACATACTGCCATGGGTATAAATATTCATTTAAATATTTTTCATATTCTACTCTAAATTTTTCAAAATCGATTATGCTTAAGCAAAATTGTTTCTTGTATCCCCTTCTTGCAACAGAAATAGGGCAAGGCACATCGACTTTGTAATTAAAATTCTTATGTCAAAATTCCAATTACCTCTTTCATAATCTTTTATAATCCTTTTGTAATAATGTAGGTAAGATTTATCTTTACCCATAATTCTTTGCATTGCATTTCTTAGTGAACATACCATAATAATTTCTCCTTGTTTTTCTTTAATCCATGATAATAATAGAATTTAAAACAAGTAGTTTAACAGTATATTTATGGCAGCCATTATTTTCCCTGCTAATTCCCTGTTAATTGGTTTAGGGAATTTCCCATTAAATGCTTATGTAGATTATGTAAAATTTGCTATAATTTTCCTGATTCACTGTAAAAATTGAAAAATTCCCGGTAAAATGGCAGTTATCAGGGAATTTAGTCCAAATAAACACTAAGTGGAGGAACCTGTAAAAACATTTCAAGAGAGACTATTGCTAGCGTAACTACAATATCCTAATCTAAAAACAGAGAAAACTGTCATAAGACAGTTTTTTGTTTTTTATGTACGAGGGGTTTGAACCCGCACAAGGCTTTGCCTTGTCAGTGGGTTTGAGCACTACGACAAACAAGCAATCTCTGATTGCGTAGTTTGACGGATGCAGCCAATTAGATTACATTGTGGCGTATACTATATGTGTATAACTACAGCCATTAATAATAGATAGACCGCTGTTAACGTTATTTACCTGTTATTTCCCCCAAAAAAGCCATGAATTTAAATTATACCCAAATACAAAATTCGTTATGAGTGCGGAATTGTTCTCTGACAACTTTTTTTTGGATACACATTCGCCAAAGGATTGGAAATTATTCTGATAACCGGCGCCAAAATCGTTAATATCCTATTTTGCTATACAAACAATTTTTTCAAAACCGTTTTCTTTAATAAATTGTTCGTCAATTTTTATGAATTCGGCAAGAAGCGGGTGAATCGAAATAAAATGGCGGTTTTTGCCCCTAATCAAGTCTGAATTTTCTTGAAAAACCTTTTTCATTGCTTTTTCAAGCTTTGCAAACGTTGTAACCCAGTATTTATCAGCTGTTTGGGCAACTCTCTTGAACTCGTGGATATTATGCAGATAAATTTTTTCGACATCAAGTTTTACCGCCCAATCGAAAAATAACGGCAGTTCCGGCAAATTTGTCGGCATAGCAAGGTATTTAGGCGACAGACGAACTTTTTTATTCTCGTAAAGACAGTTAAAATTCCGCATAGTAATGTCCAAATCCAGACCCATTTCAAAATTATAAGTCACAGGCTGAAACCCGAGCATAGAAACCGTCATCTTATCAAAAATCTGTTCCGCCTGCTTCACAATCAGCTCTGATACAGACAAATTCGTAATCGTATGGAATTGCATATCCGGATATTTGGATTTGAATGCAAAAAGCATTTCCATTGAATTTTTCTGGACAAGAATCTCGCCGCCGATTGCAATAACATTACGCGGCTTGTAGTGTTCAATAAATTCTTTTATTTTTTGCATATGAGCCTCTTCGTTCGGAAGTTTTTCCTTTTTTTGAGGACAACAAACACAAGACGCCTGGCAAACATTCGACGTTTCAAAATGAATATAATTCAAATTAGGGCGGTCATCTGCATTGCGGGCTACGGATTTGAACATTTCGCATTCGCAAATTACGTCTGTGTTTTCTATTTTTTCAAAAATGTTTTCGTTAAAAATATTGCCTAATTTTTGGTCGGCAGGCACCGCACAGCAAGGATAAATATCGCCGTTGCAGCGTATTTTTAACTTGGCAAAATGACATACCCGAACCGTTTTATTTTCCATAAGTTAAGACTACAACCAACAACCCCTCAAGTCAAACTGTGTGAATAATTTCACGAATATAATAAGTTTAAAAATCCCGATTTTAATGTTTTTTCAACAAAACACTTGCACAGGCGGGTAACTATTTTTGGATACGTTTAAAAAAAGTTTTGTTAATTCATTAAATAAATATTTTACTGCACTTTCATATTGGAATGATAATTATCATTTTATTTGTAATTTTTAATTTTTATGTTAAGATTTTTTAAGGCTGGTAGTCTAAACGGAGTATTTTTGTAACTTTCTTAATACAAATAAACGTTTTTTTTAGGTTATATTGTGGCATATACTACATGTGTATAACTATAGCTATTAATAATTAGTTGATAAGCCGCTGTTAACGTTATTTACTTGTTGTCCCCCAAAATGAACTTGAATTATGTCCAAATACAAACATAACAAATTAAAATATTGCGCGATACTATCTGCGGTTGCATTAGGACTAGGTTTCACAACGCAGTCTGCTTTGGCTGTGGATAATTGGAATGATTTAAAAAACGGCATTCTAAATAATGAAACTGTGTCTTTAGACTTAGACATCACTGCTGCAGATACATTAACAACAACTTCAAGCACAGATGCTACATTAAACGGCAACGGGTATACTCTTAGCGGTACAACAACCAATTACAGGCTTTTCAGTAATTACGGGAATTTGAACTTTAACAATATCAAGCTAACAAACAGCGGCTCTATTGAGAACAAAAGCTCCGGAACTCTGACAATCAACAATACTACTTTCGGTAAGCGCACAGGTTCGGGTACTGTTGAAGACCCTTATGTATACTCTGACGGTAATAAATTAACAAACGGAGGTGCCATTTACAATGACAATGGTACTGTAAATATTGCGAGTTCAAATTTCTATGCTAATAGCGCCACCAATTCCGGCGGGGCGATTTATAACATAGGCTCAATGACAATCACAGACTCTGCCTTTGCAGCCAACGCCAGTTTAATAGGCGGTTTGGGTCGCGGAGGGGCGATTTATAATGCCTCGGCATTGACCATAAACGGCAACTCCGTTTTTGGCGGAAATATTGCATCTAATTTTGGCGGAGCGATTTATAACGACAACGGCACAATATCAATAACGGACGGGGAATTTTACAACAACAAAACAACTGGCGTAAACAAAGACGGCGGCGCGATTTATAACACGGGTGCAACATCAGGGCTGACAATCTCAAATTCCATATTCGGTAAACGAACAGGCTCAGGTACAACCGAAGACCCATACGTTTACTCTGACGGTAACGAAACAACCAGAAACGGCGGAGCAATTTTTAACAACAATACAGCAGTCGCCACTATAACAATAACAGACAGCCAATTTTACGGTAACAAGGCAAATGACGGCGCGGCAATATATACATTAGGACCATTAACTATAAACGGCAACTCTATATTCGCCGGTAATGAAGCGAGCAATAGCGGCGGGGCGATTTATAACGACAACGGCACAATATCAATAACGGACGGGGAATTTTACAACAACAAAACAACTGGCGTAAACAAAGACGGCGGCGCGATTTATAACACGGGTGCAACATCAGGGCTGACAATCTCAAATTCCATATTCGGTAAACGAACAGGCTCAGGTACAACCGAAGACCCATACGTTTACTCTGACGGTAACGAAACAACCAGAAACGGCGGAGCAATTTTTAACAACAATACAGCAGTCGCCACTATAACAATAACAGACAGCCAATTTTACGGTAACAAGGCAAATGACGGCGCGGCAATATATACATTAGGACCATTAACTATAAACGGCAACTCTATATTCGCCGGTAATGAAGCGAGCAATAGCGGCGGGGCGATTTACAATCGCTCAAACTTAACAGTTAATGGCAGCGTATTTACTAGTAACACAGCAACAGGCAGTGGCGGAGCGATTTATAACGATAGTGGTATATTATCATTAACAGGTGCTGAATTTTATAATAACAAAGCAACCGCTGCAAGCAAAAACGGTGGTGCTATTTATAATACGGGTGAAACATCAGGGCTGACAATTACAAATTCCATATTCGGTAAACGCACAGGCTCAGGTACAACCGAAGACCCATACGTTTATTCTGACGGTAACGAAACAACCAGACGGGGCGGCGCGATTAATAACAACAATGCAGCAAGCTTCACTATAACAAACAGCCAATTTTACGGTAACAAAGCAAACGACGGCGGAGCAATATACAATGCATCGGGACCATTAACTATAAACGGTAACTCTGTTTTCGCAGGTAATACAGCCACAAATGTGGGCGGAGCCGTTTATACGGCAGGAGCATTAACAATAAACGATAATGCAATATTCCGGGATAATATATCCAACAATACCGCAGGAGCTTTTTATAACGCTGCAGCTGAAGTTTCTATTACGGGAGCTGAGTTCTATAACAATCAAGCCTTGGCGGGAGGGGCTATTTACAACTGGGGGCATACAGCTAAATTAACCGTTGAAAATTCCATATTCGGTAAACGCACAGGCTCAGGTACAACCGAAGACCCATACGTTTATTCTGACGGTAATATAGCCACAACAAGCCAGGGCGGGGCTATTTTCAATTCTACCAATTCAGAAGCAACCATCATAAACAGTCGATTCTATGGCAATAGCGCTAATAATGCCGGAGCTGTTTACAACGTGGGAATACTAACAATCAGGGATAATTCTGTTTTTGATAATAATACTTCGCCGGCCGGCGCCGGAGCCATTTATAGCTCGGGAATATTATCAATTAGCGATACCAAATTTTACAATAATAAAACCACATCAGCAGTTGCCAACGGCGGAGCTGTTTATGTCACGGGCGCAACTTCAGAAGCTGTCATTTCTAATTCTATATTTGGCAGCCGCAGCGGTTCCGGGACAGTTGAAGACCCTTATGTTTATTCCAACGGCAATCAAGCCGGCAGCGGGGGCGGAGCTCTTTGTTTTCAGTCCAACACAACAGCTAACACAATATCCGGCAGCAAATTTTACGGGAACACTGCAACTAATGGTGCTGCTATCTATAATCAGGGGATTTTAACAATCAAGGGTAATTCCATATTTGCAGGTAACACAGCAGCCACTAAAGGCGGCGCTATCTACAATGCAGGAACACTCAACCTGATTGCCGACAGCGGAAATATTGAATTCACAGACAATAAAGCCAACAGTGTCTCCAACGCCATTCACACTAACGGCGGTACTGTTAATATCAGCGCCGATTCTGATAAGTCAGTAATATTTAACGACAGAATAACCTCCGAAAATGCCACCAGCATTATCAATATCAACAATAACGCAACATATAACACAGGCTCTATAATTCTTAACGCTGATATGGCCGGCTATCTCGGCGCTGTTAACCTCTTTGGCGGTACTTTAAAGCTTGCTAATTCCGGTACCTTCTTCGGCGCTCCTGCAACAGGGATAAACTTTGCTATGTCGGGAGCTTCTGTTTTAGACCTGCAAAACAGTAAAATAGACAGCATCAAATTTATCGGCTTTACTGCTGCGGATACGCCTGCGTTAAAGATTGATATTTCGCCAAATACTCTCACTCTGGACAATTTAGCAATAACAACCGGAAGCGGAAGTATTGCTACAAACTTTAATATCTTAAATGACTTGGAAATACTAACACCTGTAGAACTAACTGTCCTTTCGTCAGTCAATAACGGAATAAGTTTGAGTGATTTTGAGGATATAATTATTAACACTACTGATTCTATGTATAGAATTAAACATAGTGATAATATCGGTAAAATATTATTTGCCACTGAAATTCCCGATGGGTTAAAAGCAGCCCTAATGGCAGCAGGAACCAGAAGTTATGCGCAAACAGATGAATATTTGGCATATATGAACCTGCCGGCTATGAACAAGGGTACATTAAATATTTCAGGTACGGGAATTCTTAACGGTAATGATGCTTATTCATTATTTGCGGTTGATTCAACAAGTTCTGCCGACACCTGGAACTTAAATATCAATGACGTGACCATCAAAAACTGGACGGCAGTAGACGGCGGAGCCTTGAACATCAAAGGTGAAAATTCTACCGTAGTTATTGATAATGTAACATTTGACAACAATATTGCAACGAATGTTTCCGGCGGCGCTATCTACAACGACGGCGGAAAACTTACAATTACGGATTCCAACTTCTACAAGAATACGGCTCTGGGAGATACAAACCAACAGGGCGGCGCTATTTATAATACGGGTGCAACAGCCTTATTAAATATCTCAAATTCAACTTTCGGCAAACGCACAGGCGCAGGAACTGTTGAAGATCCGTACGTTTACTCTGACGGTAATGAAA
>JAQVHS010000001.1:124926-277736 GCA_028696075.1 Candidatus Gastranaerophilales bacterium | reverse complement strand
GCAGATTTTGTAATCGAAACAGATGACGAAGCAAAAATGAAAGAAGCATTAGAACTAGCGACAAAACAAGGTGCAACGGAAAACTAATTATGGCAGAAAAAATATTAATGTGTTCACCCGAACACTACGGAATTAAATATGAAATCAACCCTTGGATGAATGTAAATATCCAAGCCGATAACTCAAAAGCAGTAGCACAATGGCAAGCATTATACAAAATTCTTAAAGATGATTTAGGTGTTGATTTACGTCTGGTTGAGCCGAGAGAAGATGTACCTGATATGGTATTTACGGCAAATGCTGCGGTTATGTATGGCAACAAAGCTGTTATAAGCAGGTTCAAATACCCTGAACGTCAAAAAGAAGAAAAATATTTCGCAGATTGGTTTGAAGCAAACGGCTACGAAGTAATAACTCTTCCTGATGATATGGCTTTTGAAGGAGCGGGCGATGCACTCTATCTTGATGGTATATTGTATGCAGGGTATGTACCGAGAACCGATATAGCTTCTCATACATATATTTCGGAACTTTTAAAAATCCCCGTTATTTCAATGGAACTTGTAAATAAGAGTTTTTACCATGTAGATACTTGTTTTTGTCCTTTGGAAGACAATTATCTTATTTACTATCCTGAAGCGTTTGATGAATATGCAAACAAAGTCATAGAACAAAACGTTCCACCCGAAAAACGTATCATAGCAAACAAAGAAGAAGCTTCGTATTTTAGCTGCAATGCGGTTAATATCGGTGATGTTGTTGTCACAAATCTTACTACACAGCGTTTTGCCAACCTTTTGAAAGAAAAAGGCTTCAATCATATACAAACCGATTTAAGCGAGTTTATGAAAGCGGGCGGTGCGGCAAAATGCCTTACGCTTAAGATTTAAAAGATTTGCTCTGCTCACCTGCTCGCAGGATTGCTTCACGAGGTTTACCGAATTTATTTCAGAGTTCGCAAAGACGGCTTGACAGGGGAGTTTGTACTTGTTAGGATTTCATGTATAAATGTATAAGATGGTCAAGCTGTCTAAAAATGCCTTAAAAAGCTACAGCCACCGATTGAAAGGACGCAAAATGTTAGCAATAGTAGAAACATGTGGAAAACAATATCAGCTTCAAGAAGGCAGATATGTTGATGTTGAATATCTCGGGGTAGAACAAGACTCTAAAGTGGAATTTGACAAAGTTGTCATGATTTTGGCAGGCGCAAATTCAACAGTAGGACAACCTTATGTTGAGGGCGCGGTTGTTAAAGGAACTGTTACTTTAAACGGAAAAAATAAAAAGATTTTAGTATATAAACAAAGATGTAAAAAAGGCTACAGAAAAAAACAAGGTCACAGACAAATGTTTTCAAGAGTGATGGTTGATTCAATTCTTTTTAACGGAAAAGAAAACCTTCCTCAAGAAGCAGCTGTTGAAGTTAAAGAAACCGCAGAAACTGCTAAAAAAGCAACTGCCGAAAAGAAAACAGCAAAAAAAGCTGTAAAAACGGAAAAAGTTAAAGCAGAAACTAAAACAACGGCTAAAAAAACAACAAAAAAACCTGCTGCTAAAAAAGCAGAAGAAACAAAAACAGAAGAATAATTTAATAACGGAGAAATAAAATGGCTCATAAGAAGGGTGTAGGTTCGACCAAAAACGGACGAGATAGTATAGGCAAAAGATTAGGCGTAAAAAAATTCGGCGGAGAATTCGTTAAAGCCGGTAATATTTTAATGCGTCAAAGAGGCAGCACCTTCCACGCAGGCAACAACGTAGGTCAAGGCTCTGACTATACATTATTCGCTTTGGTTGACGGTATTGTTACTTTTGAAAAACACAGAAGAACAAGACAACAAATCAGCGTTTATGCGCAATAAACCTAATTTTTTTAAAATATAAAAAGGGAAGCTTTAAGCTTTCCTTTTTTATTTTTAAATCGGTAAAAATTTCATCCAATCAGCCTCATGGCAATCTCTACCTCCCAGACCCGCCAATCCTTTTTGGCGCAAGCTGCTATTTACTTCTTTGACAATATCATCGGTAATGACGTTAGGCTTATATGTCTGATGGTATTCTTCAAAGGCTTTCACAAGCCCTTTTGATTTGGAAATTAAGACAGAAAGAAACTCGGTTAATGCGGGTGTCTCACCCATGTTAAGCCGCATGTAGCCCGGATGTGCAAAAGCTAAAAATCCGTCTCTTTCTTTAGAGATGAAGTTCACTATATCCTCAAACTTATTTTCAGCTGCAGCCGAAATATTATTATTTTCTACCTGCGGCGAATATTTTCTTGCCAATTCCAGAATGCGATTATTTTCAGTGTAATTATCAGGGATAAGCTTCGCCGTTTGCACATCAAATAACGTTTTTGAGTGTTTGTTAATTTTATTCATGATTTCATTGTATAAATTTTCTGCAGAAGTATTTTGTTTTTTTGCAAAGTCAGCTATTGCCGTTTTTGTTTGTCCATAGTGGTAAACCCGCCATTGCAGATTCATTGCGTATAAATCATCAATGCTGTAAAATTTTTGTAATTCTTGTTTGTTAAAAGTTACTGACGGAAAAAGATTTTTTAAATCCTGTAGAAAATTATCCACCATATTTGAACGTTTTGCATAAATATTTGATACGAAATTTTTTGTATTTTGAGAAAACGGGTTTATACCGTAAGCTAAAACCTCGGCTGTTTCACAAGGATTGGAAGCTTTCGGCGACGGATATGCATAACTTAATTCGGCAGCAGGAACAAACCTGACATTGGAGAATTTTTTGGGGTTATTAGCAATTATCTCCAAGGCTTTTTCAACCCCATCAAAATTTGTATGGTCACTTAGCGCATAGATAAACTTTTTCTTTGTTTTTGCATAAAGATAGTCAGCATATTTGGAAACCTGCTCCATTATAGTTTCAACGGAAGCTTTGCCGTCGGAAAAATTTGAATGAGAATGTAAATCAGCTTGGAATATACCTTGTTTAATATTTGCTTCTGAAAAAACATAATTTTCTTTGTTCAGTTTAGGCAATTCCGTCAATAATTCTTTGGCGCTCATAACACTTGTTAATGAAGACGGTTTAATTTTTTTATGCAGCTTTGCACTTAAACCCTGTGCTAATTCTTCCAAATATGGCGGATAGGTTTTTTTATTTCTGATAAAATATACTGTTCCAACGCCGATAGCCCCTGCAAGCGCCGTTGCAGAAATTATATTAGCCGGGGTTAAGACGTTTGAAGAACGGCTTGGTGTTAAAGGCAAAACAGCAATAGGCTGTTGCGTTGAAGGTTGGTAATTAACGCGAGAAGCATTGGCAAATTTTATCGCGAGGGTTGGCATTGTGTTAATTTTCATTGTATTTGCCTCATATAAATTCATTTACCATCAACGGTGAAAAAGTTTGTTGGAATGAACCCTTCTATTTCATCACAAGGTTCCGCGCATTGTACACCGGCTATTGTATTGAATTAATATTAGTGTCGTTTATCATATCATATTTAACTAATTTTGTAATTAAAATTTCCATTATTTTCTTATTATTTCGTAATTTTTAATCTTCGGTTAGGTTCTTCGCCTATACTTATGCTTTTTAGATTATGCTGCTCTATATATTCATGCTGAAGCTTGCGAATTTCTGCCTTGCGTGGGGCAAGTTCTACTTCTGTATCATTTTCTAAAAATTCAAGTACAGCTTTTTGTGCTTCTTCAAGTGCTTCATCCGTTTCATCATGGTATTGGGTGTTTTCATCATCGGATTTAACCCCTAACGCAAGTTTTAGTGCTTTTTGAATTTGCGGCATGTTGTTGGATTTAACAAAATGGATAGGCAGCTTAAACTCCTGCGCCGCTTCGATGATTTTTGACCCGCCTTTGGCGTAGCTCTTGTGCGAAATTACAATATCGGCATCATCAATATTTTTGGTTACTTTAGCATTCAGATTTAATCTTTCGATGGCTTTTTCAACTATGGTGCGTGAAATTGAATATACGTAAATTTTTCTGTATTGTTTATTGTCATCAACGTATTTTTGAACGTTAAAATCCCGATTAAGAGTGCTGGTGTATTCGGGGGTTTTTTTAATCGGCTCTTCGTTAGTCAGCGCTATTTTAGGTTCAATGCCGGTTTTTTCCGTGGGTGAATAGCCTGTTTTTCTTATTTCAGGCTGGATTGGCCATCCTCGTAGAATATAATCCACGGCAGTTGCCACGTCAGGGTAAACAGCAAGAGTTTCTCTGTCTACGATTTCCATAACAACATCAAAAGTCGGCTGCTTTTCACGCTCAAGAATTGTTTTTTGGGTAGCGCGTCTTCTTGCTTCATCGTCACCTAAGGTTACGGAGCTTACTCCGCCTACAAGGTCTGATAAAGTAGGGTTTTTGATAAGATTCTCAAGCATATTACCGTGAGCCGTTGCTATGAGCATGACCCCTCTTTCCGCTATTGTTCTTGCTGCCAGGGCTTCTTCTTCCGTACCGATTTCATCAACAACGATAACCTGCGGAGTGTGGTTTTCGACTGCTTCTATCATTATATCTTTTTGCATTTCGGGAGAAGGCACCTGCATACGTCTTGCCTTTCCTATAGCACGGTGAGGAATGTCGCCGTCGCCCGCTATTTCGTTAGAAGTATCCACTACAACAACGCGTTTGCCCAATTCATCCGCTACCATTCTTGCAATTTCTCTTAGTTTGGTAGTTTTACCCACACCCGGACGCCCTAAGAAAAGAATGCTTTTCCCGTCTTTTACAATATCTGATATACAAAGAATTGTTCCGGTAACAACGCGGCCTATCCTTGCCGTGAGTCCTATAATTTTGCCTTTGCGGTTTTTTATGGCTGATATTCTGTGCAAAGTACCCGCTACACCCGAGCGGTTGTCGCTTGTAAAGTCTTCTATTCTGTCAATTACATATTTGATGTCATCAGGTGTTACAAGTTTGTCTGAAAGATATTTAATCTCGCCTGTAGAAAATCTCATTTCAGGCACTCTGCCTAAGTCTAAAACTATTTCTGTTAAGTCGTTTAATTCTTGTTGATTAATGTTGTCCGTAATGATTTTTGGCATAACATTTAATATTTTTTCAAGGTCGTTATAAAAAGAAAGCTCGTTCATCTATGCCCTTTCAAATAAGGCTGCTTGTCTGTAGTTATAACATTATACGATATATATTTTGCATTGTACATTTTGTAACGTTACTAAAAGGAAGATTGGCGGGATAGAAGTATGGGAGCGGTTGACATTATAATGGTGCTAACATAGACTTAAATCATGGAAAAGATATTCACAAAATTATTAATATTATTAATATTTGCTATATCATTGCAAGCAGTATGTTTTGCAGCAGAAGGAGAAAATAAGATGTTACTTGAAACCCTTGCCAAAGACCATAGTGTATTAAACACTTTTATAAAACTGGTTAAAATCCCGTCGCCGTCTTTTAAAGAAGAAAAAGTGGCAAAAAAAATAACAGACATTTTAAAAAAAGCAAATATAAATGTAAGACAAGATAGCTACGGCAATGTTATAGCTGTGCTTGAAGCCAATAATTCAACCAAACCGCCTCTTTTATTGAGCGCGCATATGGATGTGGTAGGCGGCAGCGAGCCTGTGAATTTAAGACTGTCTGAGGACGGTAAATTTATTGAAACAGATAAAACAAGGACATTGGGAGCTGATGACAAAGCGGGTGTTGCGGTTATTCTTGATGTGTTGATTTATTTGAAAAATCATAAAGAACTTTCTTATCCTAAGATTGAAGCTGTTTTTACAAGGGATGAAGAATTTTCTATGACAGGTGTGAAAAACCTTGACGCCTCTAAGTTAGAAGCCCAAAATGCACTTATGCTTGACGGCAGTGATTTAGGTGAATGTAATGTTGAAGGAGCCGGCTTTGTAAACCTTTATATCACCGTAAAGGACGGTAAAGGCGGGCATTCGGGGATTGATATAGATGATGATACAAGAGCAAGCGCCAATAAGGTTTTGGCTGAACTTATGAATGAAATTCCGCAAGGTGTTTACAAGAAAAATTCCAAGGGCGTGATTACTTCTATCAATTCCGGCGCTTTGATAGGCGGCAGTGCGGGCGCTTATCTGGTCAATAATAAGGATAATTTAGTGCTTGATAACCCCAATCAGGCGATGAGCGGTTTAATCAAGGGGTCTTTTGTCAATATTATTGCAACGAACGCTTTTGCCTCTTATTCGATAAGAAGTTCCGAACTTAAAAACCAACAGGAACTGATTGATAAAATACAACGGTCAACAAATCGCCTTAATAAAAAATATTCGGGAAAAATTACTATCGAAAGCAAGTTTGAAGAACATTTAAAACCGTTTGTCAAAGACAATAATGATGAATTTGTAGCAGTTGTTTTATCAAGCGCACATAAACTCAATATCCCTGCTAAAGTTTCCTCATTCCACGCAGGCGCTGAAACCCATGTTATGCAAAATGATAAACTGAATGCCAATAACCAAAAATTCAAACCGCTTTTGCTCGGTATAGCGGATATTTATAATATGCATTCAAACAATGAAAAAGTTGACCATCAATCTCTAATTAAGGGCAGGGATTGGATTTTAGAAATAATTTTAAATTATTAAAAATGTTATGATTTTTGTAATTTTTCGTTACATATTACCATAATGCGGTATTGTTTGCTAAAATACATTAGTATCATTATAAAGAGTTACAATTAATGGAATTCCAATCACAGTTAGAGAACATAGATAAAAAAATTACAGAGTATAACGAAAAAGTAGAGGAACTATCAAGCGTAGTCAGGGCTTTGGCGCATTCTTTCGGACAAAACCAGCTCTCAAGCATTAAATCTGATATTCTTTTTCAGATTGAAAATAAGCTTGATTCTATGAACCCCAATACGGATATTAACGAAATTAAAGACGCGTTTGCTTCGTTAAACGTTGAATTTGAGGCTAAAAAACAGGCATTGGATGAAAAAATTTCAGAACTTGAAATTGTTATTGCAAAAATGACTTCTTCTATGGAAACCGCGGCTCCGCAGCTTGCTTTGCCGCCTAATGCCGAAGTGGAAGAAAAATTAACTCAAATTAAGACCGGTATTTATACCCTTATGAATGAGATTTCGGAGTTTAAAAATCAATCCCCCGCTATTCAGACAATGACTTTGCCCGATGGTACACAAGAACATATTGAGTCTTTGCAAGGGGTGATTAACTCTCAAATTATTGCAAACGAGCAGTTTTATAAAAATATAGAAAAACAGTTTGAAAAAATAAATGATACCGTTAAAAGCATAAATGCAGAAGTTGAAGTAAAAGCGGATTTAAGCCAAAATCCCGAATTAATTAAACTTGAAGAAAACCTGAATGAATTTGCTATGGCGGTGAATGCGGTTTTAACTTCTTTGAAAATTATAGATATCAAATGCAAAGAGTTAGAAGATTTTCAAACAAGTTGTGCTAATTTAGAACAAACTATTCAAACTTCCATTGATAATTTATCACAAAATTTGATTGAGCCTATTAAATCAGCTAACGACGAATCTTTTAAACAATTACATCTTTTGCGGGAAAATGACGGAAAGCACACACAACAGCTTGATTTAATAGAGCAGGTGCTGAAAAAAAATGCTAAAAAAATAACGGATGATTTTGAAGGTATAAAAGGCATTATATCAACTAACTCTCAAAGTATTATAAGTAACTTTGAGGATGTAAAAGGTCTTATTTTGGACATTCAGCCGCCTGATTTAGCGGACTTTAACAACAATATTAAAGAAGTAATCGACGGTTTGAAAATTTCTATAGACGATTTTAAACATACGGTTGATTTGAACGATTCAACTTTAAGCGGCTCGTTAGAAAAGATAGAAACGAGCGTTGATTCCATTCAGGAAAAAATTCATATGCTTCCGTTTAAAGATGACCTGCATAATATTGAAACTATTCTGAATGACTACAAAGAAAGCCTGAATGAATTATCAAACCTTGATAACAGCGCCGATATTAAAGAAGAAATCAAAAACCTTAATAATGATTTTTCTTTGCAGCTGGTTTCGCTGTTTGACAACATATCTTTCCTTGAAGAATCAGAAGATATAAAGGACTTCATTGATAACGTAAAAAATTCCATCAACAATAAAACCAGCGAAAACTCCGAAAAACTTAATGATATTATTTTCCAGTTTAAAGCACTGATAAACAAAATCGATTGCATAGAAAAAGCACAAAAAACCATTACCGAATATTTAAACCAAAATGATAAAAAGGATGATATTTATTCTTTTGATGATATTCAAAGTGATTTTGCAAAAATGAGACTAGTTTTGCATGAAATTTCACAATCCGCTTCTATAATAGATTTTGCAAATGATATCAGTTCGCAGATAAAACAGACACATGAACAGATTGATAATTTTTCACAAATGATAGCGCAAAATTCTGCGGTTAATGAAAATGCTATTGAAATTAAAGAAAAAATCTATGGTATGCAGGAACTCTTTGAAAAATTGGATGCTCAGGTTTATGATATCAGCTTACGTACAAACAAACTTATTCTTTCATCAGAAGATAGTACTAACGAATTAAAAAGCAACCTTCAAATTTTTAAAGAAATTGTCGACAAATCAAACCCTGAAAAACTTTATGGATTGTTTTACGAATATTCGCATTATTTCGGAGATATTAATCAAACGCTTTCCGATATTTCACTAAGTGTGCTTGAAACACAAAACGATATTGCTTCTGTGAAAAACGCGCTTACTTATGTAGGTGAATGGCTCGACAGTGCAGGTACTACTTTGCGGGAAATTAAAGAGAAACCCGATGTTGCGCCCAACATACAGGTTGATAATACAGACGTAAAGCAAAGTTTGTCCGACTTGGCGGCAAGAATGAGCCTGTTTGAGCAAAAAATAGAAATGAAAATGGCTGCAATAGAAGAAAAAGCCGATAAATTATTAAATACGGAAACGCCAAACTCTAATGAAGAATTGGTTGAATCCGTCAAAAAACTTATAACTATCTCTAAATTAAAAGATAAAATTGCTAAGCCCGATAATGGTTTGATTGCGCGTATCGAAAGTCTTGATGAGCGTTTTGCTACAATGGAAGCCGTTTTGCTCAAGCTTAACGATATGCTGATAGAAGATTAAAACCGAAAATTAAGCCTGTTTGCTGCTGTTTGATATCCATTCCAGATATTTGTCATACCCTTTTGTAACAGGAATTTGAATAACTTCGCAAAGTTCATAAGGGTGCAGTTCGATTATAGTCTTTTTTATGTTGTCAAAATTTTTATCAACGGATTTAATGATGAGCAAAAACTCTTCCTCTTCGCATAATTCGTCCTTCCATTCATACACAGATGTTATATTTGCCGCAATATTTACGCAGGCGCAAAGCTTGCGAACAACCAACGCTCTGGCTATTTTTAGCGCATCGATTTTCTTTGCCGTGGTGGTTAAAACTATACAGTAAGACATTTTTGCTCCTTTATTTTATTATAAGGGATACGTCAATATATGGTTTTATATTTCTAATTCACGTCTAAAATCAGCATTTTGCAGCATAGAGGAGGCAAGGTTTTCTTCATCAATTTCAATAACACCTTGCTCCATTAATTGGGCAACCTGTTCGTTTGCTTCTTCCTCGCTAACCGTGTTTAAGATATTTTTGTATTTGTTTAATTCCTGTTCTTTTTCATAAAGCGTGATGGCTTCATTAGAAATATCACTTTCGTCCATAAGATTGACAGAGGAAGCGTTATAAGCATTTTTCAGCGCTTTTTGTTTTATGACATCAGTTTCTTTAACGTCTTGATTTTGTAGAAGACTCTGATTATTCAATAAATTTTCGTTGTTGACATTCCCTATCATATCAATCCCCATGTCTTAGAAGGTTTTTTAATCTCATTATCATTATGACCCTTTTCGAACTTGCAGGTAATAACCAAAGGGTTTATCTTTATAGTCCTGATGGTCTATTTTAAAATTTTGGCAATTTGTTTAATAGAACCGTACTTGAAACAGTTGGAGGTTATCACGGTATCAGCATCTTTTAAAACTTGTATGTCATAATCCAACCCTGTACTTATAAGGATTTTTGGTACTTTGATTTTTTCGAAAAGTTTGATTTGCCCTCTGTTTATATGTGCGTTGTAAGAAATAAAAATTACTGTACTATCATTGTGAAGCATATCGGAAATTTTTTCAATTTCAGCACTATCGGGATTAAGCGAAAATTTGATTTCTTCTACGTCAAATTCTTGCAGGCACTCTGCCGGCGATAGTTTGTTAAAGCTCAAATTAAAAACATTATTGGTATCAAAAGCAACAAGAAGATATTTTTTTTGTGGAACTAATGGCAGTAACGACCCTTTTTTGTTAATTATGACCGTGTTTTGTGTAATTTTGGCTATAATTTCCCGGTTTTTGTTGATATCAAATTCTTTTGAGTCATCATTCGTTTGTAAAAAATTATCTTTTACGGCAGATATTTTTGCAAATGCAGCTTCGATTTTAGCTTTGAAATCAGAATTTTCAAGGGCATAAGCTTCAATTTGATTTAAGGCGCTGATTAACTCCTGCGTGGTATCTCTGAACAAAAACACTTCAATCCCTGCCTCAATCCCTGCTTTTACAGCTTCAAACAGCCCAAAATGTTTTGCAATACCGCCCATTACCATATCATCCGAAAATACAAGCGCATCGGACTTGAGCGTATTTTTTAAATATTTGCCGACAATATTTTTAGACAACGAGGCGGGAAGGTTTTCCTTGTCAAAGAAGGAATAATGTACATGCGCTATCATTATGCCGTTTACGCCGTTTTTCAAGGTTTCCTCAAAGCAAACCAAATGTGTTTTGTAAAAATTTTCAAAATCATCTTCAATAACCGGCATATCAAGGTGAGAATCAACTCCGGCTGCGCCGTGTCCGGGAAAATGCTTCGCCACTGAAAAAATATTATGTTCTTTAAAGCTCTCAAGCACAATTTTTGCCCGTTCTATGACTTCTTTTGGATTATCGCTAAACGCTCTTACACCTATTATAGGGTTGTAAGGGTTTGTATTCACATCAACCACAGGGGCAAAATTCATATTTAACCCTAAGTCCGACAAGTCCTGACATAAAATATCGTAATGCTGTTTGATTTCATCGGGATTTTTAAGGGTATTGAGGGCTTTGGGCGTGATATATTCAATCTTTTCATCGAGCATAACGGTTCGCTCTACTAATCCGCCTTCCTGGTCAATACTTAGGAACAAGCGTTTATTTAACGCTTTTAAATCATTAACGGTTTGTTTAAAACTTTTGCGTGAGGTTAAATTTTCGCTAAAGAAAATTACTCCTCCGAGGTTGTTTTGTACAAGCTCAAGAAAAAGCGGATTTACAAATGGATTAGCGTTTTTGTAACCGCAAATAAACATTTGATTTAATTTTTGTTTTAACGTAAGATTTTGCATAAAATAATCATACATTTAACGGACTGAAACAGGCAAGGTTTTATAGTATTATAAACAATATAAAGGGGAGTGTAAAAGATATGAAGAGTTTAATAAAAAAGATTTTTATATTTGTGATGTTAATAGCAACATCAGCCGTGTTTATAGCGAATTTTAGCAACGAGGCGATTAGCGCACCCCGCTCAAAAAAAGTGAAATCTTCGCTTTCTCAGGAAGAAATAACACAAATGGGCGAACAGTTGAATGCTCTTACCAGAAAAATCTATGCAGGGTCTTTATTTTCTCCGAAAGATAATGAAAATATGGTAAATATTAAATTAAAGCTTGATGAAGCTATGTGGAAAAGCCCTTCGCCCGAATTTGCGCCGCTTTATTACATGGAAGCCAATTTGTTGAAAAAAAGAAATTATAAAAATGAAGCAATAGAATGCTATCAAACTATTATAGAAAACTTCAGCGATACGGCGTTTGCACCCAAAGCAACGCAAGAACTGCTAAAAATGGGCGTAAAATTTGAAGTGCCTACAAACGCAGGTGATTCTGCAGCCGAAGAATAGGTTAAGCCGAAGCAAATTGTATTAAATCACTATCTTTTAAGTATTTTTGACTTGTAAAGATGTTGTTCATATGAGAATCTATTCCGCCTGTTTTTTCAAACCCCGATTTTTCACCCAAAACATTAATGAAATCAAGCATTTGGGCAGGAATAATTCTCTCAGGGTTCGAACTTACGGGATAATCCTGATAAAAAGCTTCATGAAAGGCGGTTTTGCCCTTCATATAGGTTTTCAGCCTTGTGTATAAGTCCTCAATAATCTTTTGTACATCAGGTGAATTTTTATTGTCTAAATATACAAACCCGGGGTGCGCTATTCCAAGCATTGAATCATTTATATTTGCATAAGCTTTTGCTGCATCATCAAAATTCAGCAGTGCCGGAGGATGTACAGTCATACCTTTTGACGGGTCATTGAATTCCCGTTCTATACGCTCTAAAAGAGTCTTGGCCTCATCGCTTACTTTTTTAAAATATTGGGTAAAATCTTCCTGAATTGAAGAAGGCGAAGTTTGTTTGATTTTAGTTGTTACGTATTTATGCGCGCTGTCTAAATAATTAGCCCAGTAAGGTGCATTCGGTTTTAAATTGGAATTATCAATTTTAATATGTGAAAAATCAAGGTCGGTCAACTTTATACCTTTTTCCTGCAGGGTTTTTAAAAATGCCGGATTTTTTTCTATTATGTCGGCAAAAATCAGCCTGAATTGCATATAATCTTTCATGGAATATTGGCTGAAATTAGGCGAAGTTAATATAGACGGACGGATTTTTGCATATCCTTCCAGACTGTATTTAAAACCGAACTTTTGTAAAACATCACCGTACAGTTCGTTCGCTTTATTAAAAGCATTTGAAATAGCCGATTTTAAATCATTGGTTTGTTTTGCCTGTAAGGCTCCTACTTTGGGGTCAAAAGGGTTTATACAGTAAGAAAGCATATGGACACAGGTGGGCTTTTTGGCGAATTGCGAGTGAAAATTAGTAGAAATTTCCGTACCCAAAACCACTCTTAAGTTCTTAAATTGGTCAGGGTTGCGGGCAATAATTTCAAGCGCTTCTTTGCAGCCGTTAATTCCATCGTGGTCTGTAATAGCCATTATAAAAGGTTTGCCGTTGTCTTTGAAATATCTGTTGGCATACTTTCTTGCGTGGTTCAAAAGTGCTTGTACGCTTAATTGTCCGTCGGAATTTTGTGTGTGTAGATGCAGGTTCATACCGAATTTGGTTTTTTGTGATGCAAAAGTATTCAAATCAGGAAGTTTATATATTTCAGGTGTTGTTTGGGCTTTTTTCAGAATATGTAAAAATTCGCCTTTACCCAATACCGAACGTAAATCCGCAAATTTCGCAGGGTTTAACCCCATAGCGGTAAGGAGGTTTTTGCGATAAAGAATATCTTGGGGAAATTGCATCACTTCTCTTCTTGCAATATTTGCAATATCATACATTTTTTTGCCCCCTAAACCTGCGATGGTCAAGAATGCCAGTGCGCCAAGATAAACCACAGGATTAATGCCGGGAGATGGACCTACAGTTGATAACCTGACGGAAGCTGCTACAGAAGGGTTATTATTCGGCAATAACGCAGAAGGATTTTTAATATTGCTTATATGTTTTACTTCAGGCATTATGTTATCTCCTTGATTAGTCCGCTATAGGTATCTTCGGTAGGTTCAAAATACTTGTCTTTATTGATATTATCCTCACTTGCGCCCATTATCATATCTTTTATAATAGCAAATTTTTCGTTAATTGTCATAGAAGGGTATGCCTTAATCATTTCTTTTCTGCTTGAAATTTTAGGTTTCGGATGTTGTGTTGCGCATAAGGCGTGAATCTGTGAAACATTTGAAAATAAGAACATAGGAGAGTTTTCCAGTGATTTTTTAAGCGACATTTTTTCTTGCTTATCAAACAACATTTTACCTTCTTTAAAACTTTCCGCTAAAAATGCAAAATTCTTAATTTCTTCTTTTGAATACGTTTTGTCTTGGGATTTATCAAGTATTTTGGCTAAATCACGTAAAAACACGTTAGCGGCTATACTATCGTGCAGATATTGTTTTTTTAGTGAAAGGTACGCCCGTGCTTTACGCGGACTTATATTGAGTTTGTTTTCTACAAAATTATTTAGCTCCAACACCTGTTTTAAAGTATAAACTTGAGGAAAGGCAGAAGGATGGTTATAGCTCAATATTCTTTGGTCGGTTTCAAACCACATGTAGGATTTAAACTTATCTACAAGTGTTTTTTCATCGTCAGAGCCGTCCCCCCTTATAATTACAAACGATGCATCCATATCACTCCCGGGAAGCGCCATGTTCCGTAGTGTAGAGCAATAACCGTAACCAGCCCATAAAACGTCATTATGATTGGTTTTTGTGGAGGTATTACCTATATATTCGGCATTAATCATCCCTTTTATAAATTCTCTTTCCATTTTTTCTGAAACTGTTTTTAAATCGGGAAACCCCGTAAAGTCCTCATAAAATTTGATGAATTTAACTTTTTCTTCAAGAGAAGCCAGTTTGTCTAAGAATGAATAATTATTAAGCCTGATTTGTTTATTTTCAGGTTTAATCTCATCATCGTAAATGTTTATATAATCGCCGTTGCTTAAAGATGCATAATAATTCGCTGCCTCTTTTGCCGTTATACAATTTGCTGCCTTAGGCACGCAAAGAAGAGTACCGCCAAAATTAATGCTTTGAGTACTTTTGGTAAATACATCGGATTGCAAACCCAAGGATTGCCCATATTCGGTTTTATTTAAATTTGAATTAACTACTCGCCTACATATTGTATTTGAGCCTATGGAATTAATTTTCATCAAAAAACATGCCCGATTATTGCACTATTGATAGTAATGCTTAAAACTCCGATAATTTGTTATTTTTTCGTTTGAAAGTTAATCAATTTTAACCTTTTCAAGGATTAAATTGCACAATTCTTCCATGGAATCTGCGCTCAAAACTTCTCTTTTGCGGTTATAATCAGGGGTAAACGTCTTTGCAACACAGGTAGGCGAGCCTTTAAACCCTATGACTTCTTCACTTATATTTATAGTTTCTTTGTCTGCACTTTTTACATCGGCAGAGTAAGAATTTATATAACCTTTTATTGTAAAATGCCTTGGTGTACATTCGCTTTGAGCAACACAAATCAATAACGGCAAAGGGCTTTGAATAGTATATGTGCCTTCCGGAATTTCTTTTTGGACGGTGATTTTATCTTGCGTAATTTCTATAAATTCGCTGACGTAAGTTATTTGCTCTAAACCGAGATGATGAGCCAACGCAGGACCTGTTTGTGCTGTATCACCGTCAGAAGCAAACTGTCCGCAAATTATCAAGTCATAGTCTTTAACCATGTTTTTTATGGTATGGGCTAATGTAAGGCTCGTAGCTTGGGTATCAGCGCCGGAAAATTTTTTATCCGTTGCAAGTACTGCGCAGTCAGCGCCTTTTGCAACAGCGGTTCGGAGCATTTTTTCGGCTTGCGGCGGACCCATAGATACAACAGTGATTTTGGCGGAAGGTATTGTGTCTTTTATTTTCAGCGCAAATTCAAGCGCATATTCATCACATGGGTTGGTTACGCTTTCCACCCCTTCTCTAATCATTGTGCCTTTATCGGTCCATTTGATGTCCTGCGTGTCAGGCACTTGTTTTAAACACACTACAATATTCATAAAAACACCTCGCAGGCTTATTATAGCATATCAGGTAAAATTAATCTGCCCGCAATGCAGGTAATTTTTATGCTATGGACAAAATCGGCAATATAAGTTAACCTCGATTTATGAGCGAAGAAATTTTCACACAAAAAGAGTTTGTAAAAGAGCTGCTGCCGAAAAGACAGCCAAATTCTCACAAGGGTACTTACGGAGCGGTGTTAAATATTGCCGGGTCTGTGAATTATTCGGGCGCTGCGTTTTTGTCATCAATTGCCGCTCTCAAAATCGGTGCAGGTTATGTTACTGCTGCCTGCTGCAAAACCGTTGCCAATTCTTTAAGGGCCGTTTCGCCTGATATAGTGCTTCTGCCTTTGGAAGAAAAAGACGGCTGCATTGCAGTTTGTGAATACAGAAAAATTCTTGAAATTTTGCCTAAATATACGGCTGTATCAATCGGCTGCGGCTTATCCTCAATGCTTTACCGGCAGAATAATATTGAAAAATTTATGGAAAATTTTCTTGCCGAAATAAAAGATATTACAACCCCTATTGTTATTGACGCTGACGGGTTGAATATAATAGCAAAACTAAATATTACAAATCTTCCCCAAAATACCGTTTTAACTCCCCATACAAAAGAATTATCGAGGCTTTTAAATGTCAATACCGATGAAATAACCGCAGACAGAACGAAATATGCTAAAATCGCGGCAAAAAAATATAATGCGGTTGTGGTTTTAAAAGGCAGCCAAAGCGTCATTATAGACGGTGAAAAGGTATTTATCAATCCGACCGGCAACTCCGCTCTCTCTAAAGCCGGCGCAGGAGATGTGTTGACAGGGATAATTGCAGGGCTTTTAGCGCAAGGGTTATCGCCTTTTAACAGCGCAGTTTGCGGGGTTTATATCCATGGGCTTACAGGCGAAGCGGCTTCTTTGGAATTAAGCGAATATTCGACAAATGCGTCTGATTTATTGACCTTCCTGCCCAAAGTTGTGAAAAATTTACTATGAATGTAATTTAAAGGCTTAAAATCGTGCTTGGGGGGATTCGAACCCCCGACTAACCCGGCTTCGGAGACCGGTGCTCTATCCTGCTGAGCTACAAACACAAGAATTGATTATTCTATCTTATCAGCAGGATAGAGCAAAATCTATATTTAGTTGCGCTTTTACTTCGTAAAAGACACAACAGGCCTGCTGAGCTACAAACACAAGAATTGATTATTCTATCTTATCAGCAGGATAGAGCAAAATCTATATTTAGTTGCGCTTTTACTTCGTAAAAGACACAACAGGCCTGCTGAGCTACAAACACAAGAGCTGATTATTCTATTTTATCAGCAGGATAGAGCAAAATCTATATTTAGTTGCGCTTTTACTTCGTAAAAGACACAACAGTCCTGCTGAGCTGCAAACACAAGAGCTGATTATTCTATCTTATCAGCAGGATAGAGCAAAATCTATATTTAGTTGCGCTTTTACTTCGTAAAAGACACAACAGTCCTGCTGAGCTACAAACACATAAACGAATATTAGAGGTTTGAAAGTCGGCAAGATGGCTGCAGGGAAAGGTTATAGAATGTTTTATTTTCGAGCTTCCAAGCTGCCCGACTTACCAACTTTTATTATTATATAAAGAATTTATAAAATATAGTCAATTTAACAATATTTTTTTATAAATATGTGATATAATATCATGATGGGTATAAGTTAAAATGTGAATGTTACAATGAATGAATTTCTAATCTTATACATTTTAAAAAAACAACCGACAAGCATGTATGAGATTCAACAGTTCATAAACAAGCATTTTAATTTGTATGTAAAAATCAGTGTAGGGACTATTGCACCTGTCTTGAAAAAATTAGAAGCAGCTAATCTGATTGAGGCAGAGAAAAAAATATCCAATGGAGGTCAGCGCAAACATATTTTTAAAATCACCGGGGAAGGGCAGATTATTTTCCATAATTTAATTGTCATGCCTATATCGGGAAATCCTCAAAGTTCACAAAAAGAAATAAATATTTTATCCTTAATTATAACTGATAGTATTTTTTCAAATGAGGAACAAAAGTTATTGGCAAAAAAAATTATATGCGCTCTGAACAATCAATTAATATTGATTAAAAACCACATACAAGCCTTTAACCGAGATATAGAATATTTAAAAATATGTTGTGAAGAAACAGAAAAAAAGATAAATTACTATAAAAATACTTTTATTGAATAATATTTGTATACATTTTATCAAATATTTTTGAGTATTACTTTTTTAGTAGTTTTTATTGTATAATGTATAGTTACTATAGTCTATAAAGGAGTATTATTTTATTATGGCGACAAGAACAAAGACAAAAAATGCGGCGGGAATGATTGATGCAAATGCACCGATTTTCTCTATCAGTATTATTGCAGAGATGTTAGAAGTACATCAAAGAACTCTCAGGATATACGATGAAGCAAAATTATTAGTTCCTCAAAGAACTCCTAAAAATCGTCGTTTATATTCAATGGAAGACGTAGAACGCGGTAAATTTATCCAGTATTTAACAAGGGAATTGGGTATTAATCTTGCGGGCGTCAGAATCATATTTAATTTGCTTGAACAGTTGAAAGTTTCCAGCAGTGATTATATTAAACACGTTAAAAAGGTTGCCTTATCTCTTAATATTTCGCTTGAAGATCAGGAAAATAAGAAGAAAATGTTACTTAAAAGAGGCAGAAAACCTTCTGTAAAAGCAACCGTTTAAAAATGAAGAATTTTTTAATCCGCTTTAAATTGCTTATTGTTTTTGTACTTTATCTTAGCTGCGCAGCTCTTCAGGCAAACGAGAAAATATGCACATTTTCAAATAACAACGGATTATATATTTTTTCCTTTAAATTAAACACTAATATTGAAGTATCACCTTATGTTTCCGATAGATTGGAATCTGTCGATACAATAGCTCAAAAAACCGGTGCAATTGCAGTAATTAACACCGGTTTTTTTGACCCTAAAAATAAAAAAAGCGTTTCTTACGTTAAGCAAAATGGTATAGTTCTTGCAAATCCTAAAGAAAATGAAAATTTGACCCAAAATAAAGAATTGCAGCCTCATCTTGAAAAAATATTTAACAGGGTAGAATTTCGTGTTTTAAAATGTCAGGAAAAATTAACGGCTGATATAACTTATCCTTCTGTTCCTGTTCCCGAAAAATGTGAACTTGTATCATCAACGCAGGCAGGTCCTATGCTTTTGCCTGAAATGGATTTGGAAAAAGAGTTTTTTGTAGTAAAAAAAGACGGTAAAATAATCAGGGACGGCGCTTCTATGACAGCAAGGGTTGCACGCAGCGCTGTTGCCGTGAAAGATGACCAAATATTTTTCATAGTTACAGACAAAAATCACCCCTTGACGATTTTTGAGTTGCGCAAAAAGCTGCAAAATCTGGGGGTACAGCAGGCAATGGGCTTTGATGGCGGCGGTTCGGCTTCTTTGTTTGTCAAACAAAATAATGGCAAAGATTTCTTTTACACGGCAGAAAATGATAATATTTCGCGTAATATCAAGTCGGCTTTGATTGTTAAATAATTGTAAAAGCTAAGAAGCCTGAGAGTTTAAGAGGTGTCTTTGCAGTGCCGGGGGCATTTTTATTGTTCTTTGACTGTTTGATTTAATTTGCTAAATTGCTCTTGAGTGCGAAGGCAAGCCATAAGAAAATTCAGATAACAAACTAATCTTCGCCGTAAACCCATTTTTTACGGGTAAACCATTGTATAGCTGTTAAAGATAGTATTACAAAGAACAAAATAAATGCTATGGCTGAAGCTTTTCCTATTTTGAAAAATTCAAACGCATTTTTGTACATCCAATAAACAAGTACGGTGGTTGAATTTTCAGGTCCGCCCTGCGTCATTAGATAAATCAAATCAAATACCTGAAATGATGAAATAGTGGTAATTAAGCATACGAACAAAATCGTCGGGCTTAACATCGGCAAGGTAACGTTAAAAAACTTCTGCAAAGCTGTTGCACCGTCAATTTCTGCCGCTTCATTAAGACTATCGGGAATTGTTTGCAGACCCGCAAGCAAAATCAGCATATTATAGCCGATATTTTTCCAAACGCTTACAAAAATCAAAACCGGCATTGCCAAAGCCGTATCATAAAGCCACTTAAGCTTCATATTAATCAGCCAGTTGACTATTCCGTAATTCGGGTCGAATATCCACGCCCAAACTACAGCTACTACTATCATAGGTGTGATAAAAGGGATAAAATAAATCGTCTTTAAAACTCCTGAAAATTTGAGCTTATTATTTAAAACCACAGCCAAAACCAAAGGAATAATTACCCCGAATATAGTTGTAAAAATCGCATATATCAAAGTGTTTCCAAGTATTTCCCAAAAGAATTTGTCCCAAAGCAAAGCGCTGTAATTTGCTAAACCTACAAACTTTGGCTTGGAAAGCAAATCCCAATCCAAAAAACTGAAGTAAAAAGAGCAAAATATCGGCAAAATTATAAATATCAAAGTTCCTATCAGAGCAGGCGATATAAAAAGCCATGCGCAGAATTTTTCTTTTAATATTAACTCTTTTAAAAATTTCAATTTCTTCTTATGCCCTTATTACTTATCTTCACGGTTACTTGCAGCGGTGCTTCAAATATTATATTATTGAATTATGAAAAAGTCACATTTTGCAGAAATAATTATACTGGCTATATTTTTAGGAACGTTTGTATTTGCGGGTTTTAAACTGGTTCAAAATCTTTTTGATTACGGCAAAGTTTACCACCTTGTATTTAAAGATATTGACAGGATAGAAATAGGTTCGCCGGTGAGAATTATGGGTGTGGATATAGGACATGTAACTAAAATTCATACTATTTATGATGAAATTTATGTTGATTTTGTGGTACTCAACCCTGATATCACAATCCCGTCCGGAACGGTTGCCTCTATTCAATTTTCAGGTTTGGCGGGTTCACGCTCGATTGAATTAAGTCCGCCTTCGTTCGCTAAAGGAAAAGCCGGTCTTATTGTCGAAGAGCCAATAAGAATATCCGCCGCAATGGATGTTTCCAAATCCTTTATAAAAGCTACAATGATGACAGCTAAAGGGTTATCGACTTTTATAGGGGATAGAAACTATCAGGAAGTAAAAGCCCAAACCCAAAAATTTAAAAATGAAACAGCAAAGCTGAACAGAGATGTTAAAATAATATCGAATAACATAGAACAAGGCGGAACAACCTTGCGGCATAATATGAAGAACGCAAATGTAATAATGGGGCATTCGTATAATTATGCCGAGAATATTAATGATACTGTTAACTTCCCCAAAATATTATCAGTGGCAAAGTATTCCAAACAAAGCCTTAAGAACTATACCCGTTTAATTGACAGTAACCGAAAAGCCATAAGACGATATTGCGTAAAAACCGGTCAGATATGCAAAAAAACAGACTGCTATATCCCTCACATGCAGCGGTTTTCGCGTTTAAACACCAACACCGAAAAATTCCGGCAGCAAGCAGAGGTGTTAGACAGCAAAATTACCACTCAAAATCTTGAGAAACTTGAAACAAATATGGAAAAAGCCAAAACTGTTACACAAAAAATTAACAATGCTATATAAGGAAAAAATTATGCACAAAACAGAAGAAGAACAAAAAGTAAATATAAGCGTTTGCAACCATCCTATTGCCTTGCAAAACCTTGCTATAATGAGGGATAAAAACACTACCCCCGAACTATTCAGAAACGCAACCAAAAGGCTTGCCGAGGTATTGTTTTTTAGTGCAACAGACAACCTGCCTGTGGTGGAAAAAGCTATCGCAACCCCTATGACACAAGCAAGTGTAAAAGTGATTGACCCTAATGTACAGGTTATCATTGCACCGATTTTGCGTGCTGCTCTTTTGTTTTCAGAAGTCGCTCTTAACCTTTTGCCGGACGCAATAGTCCAGCATATAGGGCTTTACAGAGATGATGAAACACTGGAGCCGGTATGGTATTACAACAAACTGCCCGCTATATTTGAGAACCCCAAGCGGACTTATGTTTATATTTTAGACCCTATGCTTGCAACAGGCGGCAGTGCGCTTGAAGCCATTAAACTTTACCTGCAAAAAGGTATCCCGCAGGAAAATATCCGTTTTGTCTGCCTTTTGAGCGTAGAGCAGGGCATTAAAAAAATTCATTCAAAATACCCTAACGTAAAAGTAGTAACGACCTGGATTGATGAAAGATTAAATGAAAAAGGCTATATAATACCGGGTCTTGGCGATGCAGGCGACAGAACATTTAATACAATGTATAAGGTGAGATAGTTTCCCCAAAAACATTGCCCTGATGTGAAAAAACGGTTACAATCAGAGTATGAAAAAACAAGTTTTTGCATACTTACAAACCCACTGGGACAGAGAATGGTACAAGCCTTTTGAAGAATACCGAATAAGGCTTGTTCGTGTACTTGAGGATATTTTTAACAAGCTTACAGCAGGGCAGATAAATTCCTTTTATCTCGACGGGCAAACGGTTGCTCTTATTGACTATTTGGAACTTTATCCTGAAAAAGAAACGTTTGTAAAAAATTTAATCAAAGAAAAAAAACTGTTTATAGGTCCTTTTTATGCGCTTACGGATGAATTTTTGGTAAACGGCGAGAGTTTAGCACGTAATCTTTTGTATGGTATCAAATATTCCCAAAAAATGGGAATGTCGGATTTTGCGGGATATTTGCCTGATGCTTTCGGGCATAACGCCTGTATGCCTATGCTATTTGAACTGACTGATATTAAAAACGCTCTTGTCTGGCGCGGCGCAGGACATGAAAAATCAGAATTTCTGTGGAAGTTTAATAATTATCAAGTCCGGGCAACCTTGCTTGTTGAAGGCTATTTTCAAGATTATTTGTCCAAAAAAACCGCTGCGGTCAGAACCGCAAAGAACATAGAGGGTTTTTTGGATAATATTTCTAAATATAATTTGACGGAAAATATACTTTTGCCGATAGGCGCTGACCATTTGGGCTGCTGCGATAATTTGAAGCAGAAAATCAGCTATTTGAATAAATACCTTAAAAATTATGAGATAAAACTTTCAACTTTGGAAGAGTATTTTAATACGGTTACCGCTGCTTGCGGTGAAAACATCAATACAATTGAGGGTGAACTCAGGGATAACAGCAGGAACTCGATTTTGCCGTCTTGTTTTTCTTCAAGAGTTTATCTGAAACAGCAAAATGCTTCTGCTATGTGGAATTTGGGTAAAATAGCAGAACCGTTGGGCGCAATTTGTGCTTGTGTTTTTGGCGAAAAATCATTTCATAACGAGCTTCAAAACGCCTGGCATTTACTTTTACAAAATCACGCCCATGACAGTATTTGCGGCTGCAGCTTAGACAGCGTCCACAGGGAAAACGAGATGCGTTTTGAAAAAATCGAACAAATAAGCCAAAGTGTTTTAAATGAAACGCTTTTTGCGCTTGAGCGCAAAATAAAAAAAGATGAATTTTTTGCGCTTAACCTTTCTAATTTCAAATACAGCGGTGTAATCAGGCTTATTTCAAACAAAAAACTTCCGCTTCAAAAATTAAGGTCGTTTAAAGCATTTCCGCGTTCAATTTCATACGATATTCACAATATTCCCGTGCAGGAAAATTACAAAACCTGCTATGAGTACGCTCTTTTAGGCAAGGATTTGAAACCTTTTGCACTAACGCCGCTGCAAATTACACCGCCTGAGAAAACAGCGTTGAAAGTTTTGCCAAACGAGCTTGAAAATGCTATTATTCGCATAAAAGTTAATAAAAACGGCAGTTTAGATATCAAAAATAAACTCAACGGTTTAGAGTTTAAAAACCTTCATCAGATTTTTGATATAGCCGATGTCGGCGACAGCTATAATTTTTCACCTGTTATGGGTGATAAACCGCTCAAAGCGCAGTTTATTTCTTCCAAAATTGCCCAACAGGGCAAAGTATTATGTTCACTTGAGCTGAAATATACGCTCAAAATCCCTGCCGGCGTTATTGCAAACGGCATGAAGAAATCCACCCGCTCCAAAAAACTTTTGAAACATGATTTTAAACTTGTTATAGAATTAGCAGAAAATTCACCGCGGCTTGATTTTAAGCTTATTTTTGCAAATAAAGCCAAAAATCATATGCTAAAGCTTAATTTTCCCCTGCCTAAAGATATTACAACAACTTTAAGCGAGGATAATTTTGGGGCTATAAAAAGAGCATTTTCGCCTGAATATGAGCTTGAAAAACTTCTTCCTGCCCCTAAAAATGTCGAAGTTTCTCTGAACACAGGCGCCCTGCAGCGTTTTGTCCAGACACAGGGATTATGTGTTTTAACAAAGGGCTTGAATGAATATGAAGTTTATAAAAATAACCTTAATATAACGCTTATGCGGGGGTTTGGCGAGATTGCGCAAAAATCTCTGCTGACACGCAACACGGCAGCGGGTCCACCGTTGCCCACTCCTGGAGGGCAGTGTTTGCGGGAATTTGAGCAGGAATATGCCCTTTTGTTAACTGAAAATATTGATGAAATGTTTGCTCAAGCTGATTTTTTCTACAATCCTGTTGTTACGATGCAAGGTTTCGGCAAAAAGACGGTTTTGCCTGATTTGAATTTGCACCACCAATCAGAAGGGGTTTATGTCCACTCTGTAAAAGAAGCACAATCAAAAGACGGCTTGATAATCAAAATCTTTAACTATAATGATGTTGAGAAGAAAATACACATAGACTTTGGCGCGAAAGAAGTTTTGGAAACAGATTTATTGGAAAATATCGTCAACAAAAAGAATTTAGCCGATAAGGCCGTTGCGCTGCCGCCGCAGAGTATTAAAGTTTTTAAACTGATTTTTTAAATGATTTTGTAATACAATAAAGTTATGGAAAACACGGTTATATTAAGCTCAAAAACTTTAAAAGAACTTGAAGAAACGGTTGAGGCATTGGGAGAACCAAAGTTCAGGGCAAAGCAGCTGCATTCCTGGATTTACAGCAAATTCGCTTCGGATTTTGACGAGATGAGCAATATTTCTAAAGCATTTAAAGCTAATCTTGAGCGAAACACTGTTCTAAGCAACGTTTTCATCAAAAAAAAGCAAATAAGTACAGACGGTACGGTTAAATATCTGGTAGAATTTGCGGACGGCAACCGTGTAGAATGCGTACTTATGCGTTTTGATAACCGCCCTAATTTGACGGCTTGTGTAAGTTCACAGATAGGATGTGCCGTAGGGTGTGTTTTTTGCGCTACAGGCAAGAGCGGTTTTGTGCGTAATTTAACACCGCAGGAAATAGTTGAGCAGTTGATGGTAATGCAGCGCGATACGAAGCTGCGTATTTCTAATGTTGTTTTTATGGGACAGGGCGAACCTTTGCTGAACATTGATAACGTTTTAAAATCAATTGAGATTATTAATACAGAAGTCGGAATCGGCATTAGGCGTATAACGGTATCTACAAGCGGTATAATTCCGGGGATACAAAAACTCAAGGAAATTGATTTTCAGGCGACCGTGGCGCTATCTTTGCATGCCCCTAACAGCCAAGTCCGTCAAAAACTTATGCCTGTTGAGAACAAATACAATATAAACAATGTAATCAAAGCTATGGAAGGGCTTGTAAACCATACGGGCAGACGTGCAACCATAGAATATACTATTATAAAAGGGGTTAATGATTCTTTGGAAGACGCCCATGAGGTTTTGGCGCTTTTGAAAAACCTTCATTGCAATATAAACATAATCCCTTATAATCCTGCTTGCAATGAGGATTTTGCAAAACCTTCCATGGAGCAGATTAACAAATTCAAGTTTATTTTAGAGCGCTCAAGCCATAAAGTAACGGTTCGCCTTGAGAGGGGGGCTGATATTGATGCAGCTTGCGGGCAGTTGAGGAGCAGGGCGGAGTAATGTTTTATTTTGAAACAAAACAGTTCATGAAATCGGATATTTTTGACAACAGTATATTATCCCATGTTTTTACAACAAGAAAAGATAACAAAAACCCTTACGGATTTAGCATGAGCAGCAAAGATTTCGGCAATACGGATACAAAATTTATACTCCAAAACAGAAAAGCCGCCTGTGATTATTTGCAGGTTGATTTTGACAAACTGCTTATCCCCGAACAAAAACATACCGCAAATATTGCGGTGATTGCGCAAGATACACAGCAGCCTTATGATTTATCTGATACTGACGGTGTTATAACAAATATTACAGGGCTGCCGGTTATGTTATTGTTTGCGGATTGTATAGGGTTGATTTTGTTTGACCCTGTCAAAAATGTTATGGGTATAATCCATGCCGGCTGGCGGGGCAGCGCAGAGAGAATAGCTCAAAAAGCAGGCTTGATTTTTGTCGAGCAGTTTAATTCAAACCCTGCCGATATAAAAGTTGCGATAGGGGCAGGGATTTCGCAGTCTTGTTTTGAAGTATCCGAGGATATTGCCCGACAGTTGAATATGACTATTGAAGGTGATTATGCTAATATATTTTCTAGGACCGCAGACGGGATAAAAGTTGACTTGAAAATGATTAATGCAATTCAGCTTAATAAAATCGGAATAAAAAATATTGATATTTGTAATTTTTGTACAAGCTGCGGCGTTAATACTTTTTATTCTTACAGAAAAGAAAACGGCAAAACAGGCAGACACGCTATTTTAGGATGCTTAAAGGAGAAAAATTAATGTTGGTTCAGGAAAAAAATGAACAAATATCACAAGTGATAAGCAAAATTTATATGTATATTAATTCAAACCTTAATTTGAAAAAAGATTTGCAGGATTATTATTCAATGACAGGGATAAAAGAAGGCAGCGAAAAAATTCTTTCGACTGCAACTATCAACTATATTTTTGAGCGCAGAATAGGCAAAGATAAAAAATCTGTATTTGATTTGGCGCTTGCGGGTATGCCCCACATTACGGAAAAAGAAAAATCAATCATTAAGTCCCTAAAAGACAGCATTAACGGCGTTTTTCAAGTTAGACGTATTTTAAAAGACGGTTTTGAGCTTTTTAACTATATTAATGAAAAGCTGTATTTTGCCAAGCCGCTCGATAAAATGGTGCGCTTTAAAGGCGTTAGTGTCGGCTGTTTTTTAATAGCAAGAGTGGTAAAATTTGAAGATGAATATCATTTGTATCATATTTTGGAACATATAAGCTACAAAGACCGCGAAAAAGCTTTTCAGCTGGTGGTTACAAGACAAGCCCAAAATCCGGTTTTAATATACCGTGATAACCCTGAAAAACTTCAAGAGCTTAAAGCTATGGCTTCAGATATTACTGCCAAATTCAACAACTTTTTTAAAGCACAATTTACTACAACTTCAAACAAAAAAATTGATGAATTAATTCAGATTTTCAACGAGTATATGGACGGCAGCAGAAAAATCTCCGACCAAAAAATTCAAAAGTATATTGATACACCCGCCGCCGACAAATTTTTTGAAGTAACTGAATTTTCAAGCGGAAACGATTTATTCCAAACGACAAAACAGGGATTTTCTTCACACAAAAAGCCTTACGGAGTTACTTTGATAGCCGATGAGCGCTCGGGATTGAATGTTGTTCCGTTCTTTGATGTGTTTATGAATATCTTTGAGTCTGATGATTACACCAAAATTGAAGGCTACAAAGAATGCATGGAAGAATTTGTACAAAAGGTAAAGGTTCCGCCTATTGCACTTCAGTTGGCTTACGAAAAATACGGTGAAAAATTTCTTTCACGGGTGAATGAGATTTTGGAAACTAAGTTTAAATCCCTTGACGAAATTATGGCAACATATAAAAAATTCTACCTTGAGAATGAATTTTTCTCATCGACAACAACGCTGTATTCTTCTTTGGCATTTAAAAATCTGTTAAATAATTTTGAAGAAAAAGACAGCATTATGCCTGTACAAAAGGTTGGGCGCAACGACCCCTGTCCTTGTAACAGCGGTAAAAAGTACAAAAAATGCTGCGGCAGGGGGGTATAAAAATGGACGAACCAAATTCAGCGGCAGGCGAAATCACTCTTAAGACCTACGATGCCAGGGTAGAAAAAGTTTTTGAATATTTGAACAATAATGACTTGGACAATGCAAAAATTTATCTGATGAAGTTTATAACCGTTGAGCCGAACCATCCCCATGCCTGTTTTATTATGGGACAAATATTAGAATCAGAGGGCAACTTTATGGAAGCCGCTGATTACTACGAAAGGGTTTATAACCCTGATATGGCGCCTGAATTTCAGCAGCGTGTCGCTATGGTTTTTGAAAATGCCGACAGGTATGATTTAGCTTATACGGTTTATAAAGACCTCTATGCTGCTGACCCTCAAAATCAGGATAATATTGAGGTTTTGGCGCATGCCTGTTTGATTTTAGGCAAAAAGGAAGAAGCTGCGGAATATTATAACAAACTGCTTACTATTACTCCTGATAATGACGTGGCGTTAAGGCAGCTTGCGGAAATTTATGAACATACGGATAAACTTATGTATCACCTTACAAGAGCAAGGATTTTTGAGCTTGAGAAGTCTTTAAACCACATGGAGAGCGAGTACAAGAGGGCTTTGTCTTTGGCGCAGGATGAGCAGGATGTTTTAACCGTCAGATACAGGCTTGCGAAATGCTATAAGGATAAGAAAAAATTTCATAACGCATTGGACGAATATCTTGCAATCCTCGGTATGACGGAAGAAAATTTTAATGTGTTTATGGAGCTTGCAGAAATCTACACTGAATTGAATAATATTGATGCCGCTATTGAGGTTCTGAAACGTGCTTTGAAAATTTATCCCGATAACAAAAAAGCAATGACGGAACTGGCTGATTTACTGCTTGAAACCGAGCATATGTTTGAAGCGCAGCAGCTTTATGAAAAGCTGCATATGGCGGAACCGAACAACGTAAGCCTTAATGTCAATTTGGCAAAAGCTTATCTTAAACAATCCAAAAAAGAAGAGACAAAAAGAGTTTTGCTTGAAACCGAAAAGCTTCAACCCGATGATAATGAAGTTTTAACGGCTTTGGCAGGGTTCTACTCGCTTGAAGAGGATTTTGACGAAGCGCAAAAATACTGCGAGCGTATTATTAAAAAATTGCCTAACAGCCCTTTAGGTTACCGTAAATTGGCTCAAATGTACGAACTTAAAGGCGATAACAGCAAAGCTCATTATAATTTCGGGCTTTATCATCAGCTAAAAGGTGAAATTCAGGACGCAATCGATGAATTTACGTGGGCGGTTCATTATGATGATAAGGATTATCAGGCCATAAAAAAACTTGCTAACCTTCAAGCACAAGGAGAGGAAAAATATCAGGCGCTTGATTTTTACGAAAGGCTGGCAGAGCATGAGCCTGACAGGGAATTTGCGGTGAAAGAAGCGTCAAAAATTCATATTGCTCAAAAAGAATACGATTTGGCGCATTTAAAATTGCAAAGTATTCTTGATGAAGGGACAAAGGATTTTGAATTTTATTTGCTCAATGCGGATTGTCTTTATCAAATGAAGGATTTTGACGCCGCGCTTGAGAATTATAAGTATTATGACGAGAATTCTAACCTTTGTACCGACGATGAGCATGTCAAATCACGTATAAAACAGCTCGAATCGCATGTGCAAAACCCTTATGAAAATAATCTGTTATCAAAAATTTTAAAGTTTTTTGATAAGGAAGAAGCCTGATATAGCTTGAGTTCATCCCATATCGTTAAGTTGTATTAAGAAAGTATATACTTAATATGGCAATCTTTTATGCTGAAATGTTTTTAATAAAGTATGAGAGCTAAGAAATCACATAGAGAGATTTTAAGAGAGATTTTAATTAAACCCTAAATACCCCTTATTACCCAGCCCACGGAATTAATCAAACCCTTGGGTTTTTTTATGCGCCGCAAGCAGAGTGTGAAGCCGATGCGCTGCAAAAAGGCTGCGGTGAGCAGGCTTTGTAGCAAGCATAATACCACCGCCGTTGCGGAGCGAAGCAATCTACATTGAAACAAATTGCGACAGCAATTTCGCTTTCAATGATTGCACAGGCGGAAAAATGCGCAAGCAGAGTGTGAAGCCTGAAAAGACTTGCCGAAGGCTACAATGAACTCTTAAGCTCTTCATCCCTTCACCCTCTCAGCTTCCCAACTTCTCAGCTGCCCAACTTCCTTTTCACCTCTTAAACTCAATCACAGCTTCCCAGCTTCTCAGCTGCCAAGCTTCTTTCCTATGGATTGCTTCAAATGCTTACACATTTTCGCAATGACGGCAAAATAATCTCCCAGCCTCCCAGTATGACAATAAGGCTGTCACCCTGAACTTGTTTCAGGGTCGCATGGTTGAGCCTGGTTTATATCGACGTACAATAATGAGATGCTGAAATAAATTCAGCATGACATTAAGAAGACTTCACCTCTTCCCAGCTTCTTAGCTGCCAAGCTTCCTTAAGCTCAATCCCAGCTTCTCAGCTGCTATATTGATTGTCCATTTCTTTTTCTTTTTATGCGAACAAAAAGAAAAAGAAACGAACCAAAGAAAAAGAAAAAATACGCTTAGTTGGGTTCTGTCGCAGGCTTTACTACTATTAAAGTTTATTTCTAAAGTCTGGTGCTATTCAAACTCAATCAGAGCATAACTTAGCCTAAGTGGTTAAAAATGTCGTTAGGCAAAGTAATACTCTGATTTCACACAGTGAATAGCGTTCTATCCTATATCGTAAAGCCTGCTTTTTTAAGCTCTTAAACCCAATCTCAGCTTCTCAGCTGCCAAGCTTCCTAGCCCTCTTTCCCTATATGTGCCAGGATAGCTGCTTTTTTGGCAGTAACTTCCATACACTCGATTAAAATCTTTTCAAGATTTTGGCTTGCTAAATAATTTAATCCCTCTATGGTACAGCCGCCGGGGGTTGCGACACGTTTGATTAATTCTTCCGGTGTTTGACCTGAAGAGGTAATCATTTTGGCAGCGCCAAGCATTGTTTGTGCGGAAAGTAAAATAGCATCTTTTTCACTCATACCAAGCTTTTCACAACCTTTAGCGAACCCTTGTGCCACGGCATAAAAGAAAGCGGGACCGCTGCCTGCCAAAGAGGTTGAAATATCCATAAATTTTTCGTCTATGACTATGACTTCGCCGACTTGAGTAAAAATATCTTTGCAAAGTTCAAGCTGCGCTTCGCTTAAATTTCTGCCTTTAGAAATCGTTGACATCCCCACGCCAAAAGCGCTTGGAGTATTGGTTAAAACTCTTGCGATACAAATATCAGGCGCAATTTCTTCTACATCTGACGTGTTTACCCCTGCGGCCAGGGATATTACAAGTTTGTCTTTGAACAAGTTCTTTAATTCTTTCACTGCTTCACCAACAATAGCAGGTTTTAGAGCGATTACAACCACATCTGAACTATTCACCAAATCGGCATTATCAGCGGCGGTTTTTAAGCCGTATGTTTGAACCAGATTTTCTAAAAAAACCGAATGAGGGTCGTATGCGGTAATTTCTGCTTGCAGCGATGATTTTTTCAATCCTTCTATTATTGAACTTCCTAATTTTCCTGCTCCGATAAAGCCTATTTTCATTGTATCTTCCTTATTTAATAATCTTCTATGTTTATATTTTCGCTCGAAAATAACTTTTCGACATTTAAAATGTTAATAAGTCTTTTATCTTCGTTATTGTAAAGTTCACCGATTATGAAACCCGAATCATCATCTTTGGGCTTCACCATTTCAAACGGCAAATTTGTGATATCAACGATATTATCTACAATCATTGCAAGTTTGTACTTATCGATGTTTATAATTATAACGGTCAATTTATTTTTCGGTTTATCATTACCTATGTTTAAAAAGCTTTTAATATCAATAAGGCAGACATAATCTCCCCTGAAGTTAATAATGCCTTTAATATAAGGCGGGGTGCATGGGATTATTGTTATAGATTTATCTGTGGTTGTTTTGATTTTTTTTACATATCTAAGGCTAAAACAGTAATATTCGTCATTTAGCGAAAAAATTAAAAACTTTTCTATGTTTTCATAATCGATATTTAGCGCTGTTTCCTGTTTTTCCTGCAGAATAACGGCCCTTTCTTCAAGTTTAACAACGGCATTGCAGGAAGAAGGCGGCTTTATATCGGAAATACCGGTAATAGAGTATTCAAGATTATCAAACTGGTTTATGAATTTTTCTATATCAACCAGAATAATTTGCGCTTGATTAATTTCCAAACCGGCAGATAAAAACTTATTAACGGAATTGTACGCTATAGCTTTGGAGGTTGATATATTTGCTGTTATAATATCTCCTGTTTTGTCAACAATAATCGCAAATTTTTTCTCATTTACATTAAAAACCAAAACCTGCTGCGAAGCGGAAAATTCTTTTTGTTCAAGCCCCAAACAGGTTTTTAAATCATATGCCGCTATATTTTCACCATGTAAATTTATTATGCCCGCTGCGTTAGGCGGTGTTTTTTCTATTGCTGCAAAAGAAGGCAGCTGAATAATTTTTACCAGGAACTTTATATCAAAAGCGTAGCCTTGGTCATTAACGAAGGCGATTAAAAATTCAGGTAAAATTTCGTTGTCTTGAGTCAGAAAAAAAGTATTATCCATAATTACCCCGAAAATGCCAATTCTATTCTGTTCTTGCCTTTTTCTTTTGCAATGTATAACGCTTCGTCAGCTTGTTTGATGAAATTATCGGTAGTCAGCATGTCAAAATTATTTTGGGCAATGCCGATACTGACGGTTACGTTTATTCTTTTTTCATCATAAACGAAAGCATAGTTTTGAATTTTGTTTCTTAGTCTTTCAAACGGTATTATAGCTTGCTCAAGCGTGGTTTCAGGCAAAACAGCCACTAATTCCTCACCGCCGTATCTGGCTACATAGTCAGTTTTTCTGAAAGAATCCAAAAACAGTTTGGAAATGGTTTGCAAAATTTCATCACCAAATAAATGACCGTAACTGTCGTTTAACTTTTTGAAATTATCAATATCAACCATGGCAATACTTAATGGTGAGGCATAACGATTTGAACGTGAAAATTCTTTTTCCAGTACCTGCTGAAAATATCTGCGGTTATACAAGGTTGTTAATGGGTCGATAATGGACAGCAGCTTGGTTTCGGAGTACAGCCATCTTATTTTCAGCACCATTTTTAATTCGGAAAGCACAATATGAAGGATTTTGGAATTATTATATTTGTTTGGTAAAACATGGAACAACGCTAAAGCTCCTATTAATTTCCCCTCGTTTTCTATGGGGATTATAAGCTCTGATTTGAATTGGTTCATGTCATCGATATTTTGTCTAAAGGATTTGATATTCGCTGAGCTTTCAAGGATTTTATAATCAAGTTTATATTGCGAATAAGCAAGATTCCTGTCTGTAATATGGGTATGAATTAAATCCCTCGTTTGAGAAATAATATCACTGCTTACTTCGCATTCATTTTGCGAAAAATAAATTACCTTATCTTTTTTATCACTGTCATTGTAGAAAACACCCGCCAGATTGTAATCCAAAATGGAGGACAAAAGCTCAAATAATCTGTTATTAAAGATTTTTTCTTCCAGTACAAATTCTGCTAAATCCCTAAATTCATTGATTAAGGTAGATTCAACCAAAGACTCGTCCAAAATTTCGGTAATTTTGGTATTAAAATCATAATCATCCATAATTTGGCAGGCAGGGGAAAAGCGTTTGTCTTCTTCGGCTTTTTCCAGTAAATCATAAATCTTCTGGATTAATTCTTCACTGTTGCCGTCTTTGTTAAAAAATCCGTCAGCACCTGCTCTTATGCCCCAAAAGCGGTCTATTTTTTTATCCAAAACCGTCAGCAAAATTATCGGGATGTGAGAAGTTTTTTCATCCTGTTTTAATAGTCTGCATAAGTGATAACCGTTAATATTCGGCATGATAATATCAGATAAGACGAGGTCCGGGCAGGTTTCATACACTTTTTTCATACCGTCCATTCCATTCTCTGCACAAACCACTTCAAAACCGTTCTTCTCTAACTTCATTTTCGTTGTCAGGAGTTGGGTTTTGCTGTCATCTATAACTAATATTTTTTTATCCATATTTATTACATTCTGTTTAAAAACACAAAACAGATACTATTGTACAACTTCTTCAATAATAGTGCTGCTTTCAATTGGTCCGATAAAATTTTCTATAACAGGGTAGCTGGCTGAAACTATAAATAAGGCAAAGAAAACAAGCAGCATCGCTATTGCTACACCTTTTTGCATATCCGAAAATATTAATACTTTATGCTGTTTTTTGTATTGCGAAAATCCTTTTGCTTCAAGCAGGTGAATTTGCATAGGCAGCTGTTTTTCAATTTCATCAATTACATGTTTAAGTTTAACTTTAATCATAATATTGTAGGCATCAGCGTTGGACCACCAGAAAAATGCAACCGCCATACCGATTAGAGACATTATGATATTTGCCGTAATATTGTAGCTGAAGCTTATATCCTTGGTAAAAAACATTATTACGAATATGATTATTACAGTTACCAAATAAAATTTATTTGTTGTAAAGTTTCTATCTACAAATTGTTCCTTCATACTGCAATACATTTCATATTGTCGCATCAGGTAGTCTTTATCTGTATTTTGTTCCATTTTTGAAGTTCCTCATAAAGTTACGCATTTAATTATCACATTTTTTTTAAAAAAAATCAAACTCATTTTATTCTTTAAAAACTTACTTTAGATAATGTTTTAGCAGCCTAAGAGTTATTTTTCCTTTGATTTTTTTATTTTCTGTATCAATTTTTTAGCCAAGGTTATTTTGGAGTGCTTTAGCGCTTCAATATAGGTATAAGACCAAATTGTTGATGACAGGTTAAAACCGGAATTGTGATAACAGTTGCTTATTTTTGTTTGTACAGCTGTTTTTAACAAATTTTTTGCCAAATCAGATGTGGCATAAGCTCCGCTTGAAAAAAACATAACAAGCGCCATTGCTAAGATTAATCGTTTTTTCATCTAAAATACTCCTTTTCATTACCTGCAGTTCTTTTATAATATATTCAAATTACAAAGTTGTCTATATTCGCAAAAACAGCAATTTTTATCATTCTGCTCTATTGGTGAAAAATTAAGCGCATTAATATTTTCGTAAGTAGCTGTTATTTTTTCTTTAATCTTTTTATTGTCTTCATCGGTTAATGCTGTATAGAAGTTCTTGTCAAATTCTTCTACAAAAATAAGCCCGGTTTGTGATACTTTGGAGCCTTCATATAAGGTTTCGAAGGCGAATTTATAAAATCGCAGCTGGTTTAAATAACTTTCATAATCTTTGCCGTCTGCTATTTGGGCTTTACTTTTTGCACTGCCGGTTTTGTAGTCAAACAGGGAAAAAGTCCCGTCGCTGTTTTGTTCTATTCGGTCTATGAAACCTTTTACAAAGCCGTTTTCTACGGGTACAAAATCAAAGGCAAATTCTGTTGCAAAAATATTTTTCGGCGGAGTTTCAAGCATTTTGGGATAAAATTTTTCAAGCGAAGAAATTCCCCTTTTTTGGTAAATATTTCTTTGCTTCTCATCTTCAAATTTTTGTTCGCCGATTTTTTTCTTAAAGACTTCAAGCACCCCGATTTTATCGGGATATTCACCCTTTTCTTTTGCAATTGAAACAGAGTATTCAAGGGTTTTATGGATACTGTTCCCGTAATTTGCCATTTCCCATTCTTTATCCAATATTGGTATTTTTAGAACATATGAATACAAAAAATTTCTTGGGCAATTCAAATAAGAATTAAGCGCACTCGGGCTTAGGACAAAGTTTTTCAGCATTGCTTTTAACTCTTCTTTGAATTCCTTTTTGTAGTCAAAATCCTTGATGCTGAAGCTTTTTGCGATTTCAAACAGATAATTCTCACCGCTTAGGGTATGGTTGTATTTTTCAAACAGGTTGTCATTGTTTGTAATATTAGTCAAATAACTTGTCAGCTCTTGAGGTTTGTTGTTAATCATATTTGAATAAGAAAGATTGAGAGCATATTTTGCCCGTGTAATTCCTACAAACAAAAGTTTTAACAGCTCTGCGTTTTTGGCTTCTTCTTCGGGAACAGAGGAGGTTTTTTCTATAGGAAGGGAGGCGCCTTGCCTCGAGGGATTTTTTTCCCACCTTGCAGCTACTAAATTCGGGATATAAACATGGGCAAATTCGCGTCCTTTGGCGCCATGCAAGGTTACCAGCTGCACGGCGTTTCGGGTAAAATCGTCTTTGTCTGTTGATATGTCAATATCTTCCTTGTAAGCGGTATCAAGATGTTCCAAAAATTCACCTAAAGTGCAGTAGGATTTAAGGTTTAAAAATGCGGCAGCCTCATCGGTTATTTTTTTAACGGCTAAAATATTTTCTGTTCTGTTTATCTCACTGTTTAAATAATACGCCAAAATTCCTGTTTTATTAATCAGTTCAATGATAAGGTTTTTAGGATGAGTGTGGGATTTTAGCTCTTTTAAACTGTTAAAAGCTTCCATAAAGCCGACAACCTTTTCTTTATTAACCCAATTTTTATCAAGGTTTTCGCTGATATTAAAAATAAAATCCCTGTGGTTGAGTTTATTTTGTTCCATTAGAAATAAATAATCTTCCGTCTCAAATTCAAACGGCTGAGAAAGCAGTAAACCGAAGAGTTTATCCGTATAATATGCATTATTATCAAGAACTTTTAAGTAAAAGTAAATCAGCAAAGAAGCGTTTATCTGAAAGATACTTTTTGTGCTTTTTATCTGAAAAGGAATATTTTTGGCTTTTAAAAGCTCCGCAAACTCCATTAATTCATCGTTCCTTCGGCTTAAAATTGCGATTTGGGATAAATCGGCTTCGCCGTTGTCGTTAGCCGGTAAAGTTCCCGAATTAATCAGGTTTTCTATATCTTCGGCAATAAAATTGTTTTCCTGCTTCAAGTCTTCAAATCCGTGGATTTTGACTTTTTGGTCTTTGGCGCAGATTGTTTGATTTTTAGCGGTTAAGCGTTTGGAAATATTGTAGGATTGGAATTTCGGGTTAATTTCAAGCCTTGAACCGTCCTGCGAAATCACTTCATAGCTCAAATCAAGGATAGTTTGGGAAGAGCGGTTGTTTTCATTGAGGCAGATGACCTTTGTGCGGGGGTATTTTTCCAAAAAGTTTTCAAGGTTGTCTGTCTGCGCGCCTTGAAATCCGAAAATAATCTGATCGTCATCTCCCACCACAAAAATATTTTCGCTTTTCGCGCCTTGTGCCAGCTTAAAGACTATTTGGTTTTGGGAAACGTTGGTGTCCTGATATTCGTCCACCAAAAAATATTTAAACTTTTTGGCAACAAGCGAAAGAAATTCCGTATTCTCGTCAAATACTTCTAATACGAGGTTTATCATATCGTCAAAATCGATAAAGTTGTTTTTTTTCAAAAGAAGGTCGTAGCATTCGTAAATTTCCCAGGCTTCGCGTGCTTTGCCGATTTTCTTTTGCTGCCGCTCAAAATTGCTCAAAAAAGTTTTGACAAGTTTGCCTTTTTCTTCCCGTTCTTTGTACTCTTCCTGCATTTGCATGAACTTTGGCATCCAGTCGGGGTGGGTTTTTAAATTATCAAAGTAAGCTGTTTTCTCCATCCTGTTTTTTTTGATTTCGGCAACGGCTGAAATAAGTTCTTTGATATAAAAATCGGCTTCGCCCCATTTGGTAAGGTGGAATTTTGGGTTAAATTCATCGACGACTTTTTTCATAAGGTCAAATTTTGTTACATCATCAATCAGCGAAACCCCTTCTAAAAGGTCAAAATGAGATGGATATTGCCTGATTATTTCATTGCAAAAAGCATGGTATGTATGAATGGCAACCCCTGAAGCTATTGTGCCTGTTTGCTGTACAAGTCTGCTTTTCATTTCGGCAGCGGCTGTTTCTGAAAAAGTCAGACACAAAATACTTTCGGGTGTTATGCCTTCTTCAAGCATATACGCTAAACGGTGAATAATGCTGAAAGTCTTGCCTGTGCCGGGTCCTGCCAGTACCATAACAGGTCCTTCAAGCGTTCTGATACATTCTGACTGTTTTTCGTTCGGAGTGATTTTAGAAGGTTGGATTTGAGCGTTAATCATTTTTGCCTGCCTGATTGTTGTTTTAAGAATATAATATCATACATCGTCTGTCGGTAAAAGATTTATAATAGTCATATAACCTGCGGTAAAAATAAATTTACATTCTGAATTTTTTGTTGATTTGAAATATAATGAAAGGATATTGATATTTTAAAAAGGGTGAGAGATGACAACTAAATATATATTTGTAACGGGCGGAGTAGTAAGTTCTTTAGGCAAAGGGATTGTAGCGGCTTCTTTAGGTAAATTGTTAAAAGCAAGAGGATATTCTGTTACTATCCAAAAATTTGACCCTTATATTAACGTTGACCCCGGGACTATGAGTCCTTTTCAACATGGCGAAGTTTTCATAACCGATGACGGAGCTGAAACGGATTTAGACCTGGGACACTATGAGAGATTTACCGATGTAACATTGAGTAAAGCAAACAGCGTTACATCAGGCAGCGTTTATCTGAATGTTATTAATAAAGAACGCCGCGGCGATTATCTTGGCGGAACCGTACAAACCGTTCCCCATATTACGGATGAAATTAAATCAAGAATTAAACAGGCAGCCACATCCGGCAAAAAAACCGACTTTGTAATCTGCGAAATAGGCGGCACTGTCGGCGATATCGAAGGCTTGCCCTTTATTGAGGCTATAAGGCAGTTCAGATTTAGCGCAGGGTTCCAAAACGCTTTGTTTATCCATGTAACCCTGCTTCCTTTTATTAACGTTGCAGGCGAACTTAAAACAAAACCCTCGCAACACAGCGTTATGACGTTAAGAAGTCAGGGTATTCAGCCTGATATTTTGGTTTGCAGAACCCAAAAATCTATCCCTAAAACAGAAAGGGATAAACTGGCTCTGTTTACAAATGTTGACCCTGAGGCTGTTATTGAATGCAAAGATGCAAAATATCTTTACGAAGTACCTGTTATGCTTGAAAAACAAGGACTTGCCACTCAGGTTATCAAAAGACTTGGGATGGAGGACAGGGAGCCTGATTTAACCGAATGGAACGAGCTTTTGGAAAAAGTGAAAAACCCTACCCATACCGTAAAAATTGCGATTGCCGGTAAATATACAAAGCTGTCCGACGCTTATATTTCCGTTGTTGAATCCATTAAACATGCAGGGTTTGCAAACCTTGCAAATGTCGATTTACAATGGGTATCCTCCGAGGATTTGCTTGATATGGAAAAAGCAAAAGAAGCTTTGGCGGGATTGGACGGTGTGATAGTTCCGGGCGGATTTGGCATAAGGGGGATAGAAGGCAAAATCAACGTTGTCAGATATTGCAGGGAAAACAACGTGCCGTTTTTAGGCATCTGCCTTGGTATGCAATGTATGGTGATTGAATATGCAAGAAACGTTTGCGGGCTAAAAGACGCTAACAGCAAGGAATTTGATGAGAGTACCACCAATCCCGTCATTGACCTTATGGAAGAGCAAAAATTTGTAGAAGGCTACGGCGGTACCATGCGGTTAGGCAAATACGAATGCCACCTCAAAAAAGGCTCCAAAGCCAATGCTGTTTACGGCAGCAATGTTATTTCGGAACGTCATCGCCACAGGTACGAAGTAAATAACAAATACATAGAACAATTTAAAAAAGCAGGGTTGGTTTTTGCCGGCATGTCGCCTAACAAAAACCTTGTTGAAATGGTAGAGTTACCCGAACATGACTGGTTTGTAGGCTGCCAGTTCCATCCGGAGTTTAAATCAAGACCGGAAAGACCCCATCCGCTTTTCTACGGCTTGGTAAAAGCCGCTTCTGACAATGTACTTAAGAAAAAAGGATAATTTATGAAAATAAATTATGACGAGTTACTGGCAAAAGCAAAGGAAGTAAGCAAAAACGCTTACGCTCCTTATTCAAATTTTCCTGTCGGGGCTTGCGTTTTGTTTGAAAACGGAAATATGTATACGGGTTGTAATGTTGAAAATGCCAGCTACGGGTTAAGTCTTTGTGCAGAGCGTAACGCCATTTCTACGGCAGTTGCCGCAGGTGAAAAAGCTAAACTTGTTGCCATTGCAATAGTTGCGGAAAATATGCTTGATTGCCCGCCTTGCGGCGCTTGCAGGCAGTGGATTTATGAGTTTAGCCCGGATGCGGAGCTTATATTTGAAACAAAAGACGGATATTGCACTACTACGATTAAAGAACTTTTGCCAAAAGGGTTTGTATTGAATACCAAAGATTAACAATTCCTAAATCACCTGATTGATGAAAATTTGTCTAAAATAATATATTATATTAGTATGGAATAAAGTACTTGGGGAAGAAATGAGAAAGCCTTTAAATATATTAGCGGCAGCAGCTCTTGTTATAAGCCTTTTTGCAGGTACTGTGTCTTATAGTGCGGAAGCCCCTAAAATGGGTGAAAATGGCTATGTTTTTCGCGGTTATGCTCAAATTAACGATGAGTTTAAAGAAGACAGTGAGATTTTAACCGATAAAACCACGGTTTTAGACAAAGGAACAGTGGTTAAAATGGTTGTCGCCAACATTATTAATACCGAAAATAACGTCAGAGGCGATGAATTTTTTGCCCAGATTACAAATGAAATCAAAACCGAGGACGGGGTTGTAGTTCCGGCAGGAAGCGTTGCCCACGGCACAATTATCGAGATTGTGAATTCCAAGCGTTTTAGCCGTGATGCCAATGTGACGCTTAATTTTGACTATATTGTAACTCCTGACGGCAGAGAAATTCCGATAGAAGCTAGAATGACCACTAAAAGAAATCCTGTTGCCAATGCGGCTAAGGTTACGGCTACTCATGCCGGCTATACTCTAGGCGGAGGCGCGTTGGGCGGATTACTGGCATTGCAAATGTTCGGACTTCCTGCGGCTGTAGCAAGTCAGGGCTATACGGTTATCGGCGGAGCAGGTGTGGGCGGTGCTGTCGGACTTGCCGTTGCTATGAGCAAAAAAGGCAATGAGGTGTTGCTTGCACAAGGTGATGAGATTAATGTTAAACTTACCGAAAAAACAAAATTAAGGGTCATGAAAGAATCAGCGCTTTTGGATAATGAATTTTTTAATGAGAATTTAGATGTACGAATTACAAATATTACTTATGAAAAAGACCCCTTCGGTGAACCGAATACTATTACACTGACACTTAGTATAGTTAATAAAACAGACAGGCAGCTGTCTACATTTGATATGGCTTTGATGAATGACACGAAGGCTGTTTTTCATGCTTCTCCGTTTAGCGATACGGATTTGTGGTTTAAAAAATTATCGCCTAATTCACGCATGGCAGGAAAAATTTCTTTTAATATTGAAAACCCCAAACAAAAGTTATGGTTTGTGTTTTTTGACGGCAAAAACAGAAAAATGTTGTTGAAAATCTCTTTGGATAATGTGAAACGCACCTTGGAAAAAGAAAGAGAAACCGGAAAAAAAGCACGTAAATAGCGCTACCAAGTAAGTTGGGTTAAAACCTAACCTACATAAACTCAGCTTCCCAGCTGCCGAGCTTCCTTAAGCTTTTCACCTCTTCACCTCTTCAACCATTAAGCTGATTTTTGCTAGAATTTCTTCATTATAAGGGCAAAGACATCATTGACGATTATAACCACCATCAAGCCGAGCAGCAGCAAGAAAAAGATTTTGGAAATATTTTCTATAACCTCTTCATTTAAAGGTCTGCCTATAATTTTTTCTATAATAATAAACATAATATGACCGCCGTCTAATGCAGGAATAGGCAATAAATTAATAATGGCAAGGTCAATACTTATTAATGCCGTTAAAAGAATACCGTCAAAAATCCCGTTATTTTTAATAGTGTCACCGCCAAGCTTTACAATGGCAACAATGCCATGTAGATTGTCGGCAGATACTTTGCCTATAATTAATTTTACCAGCCCGTCTACCATTAAAATAGTGTTTCTTACAATATAATCATTGGACATTTTCATCAAGCTTTTAAAAGAATCCACGGGTTTAAACATTTCTCCTATTTGCAAATTAATGCCCAGGATACCGTCTTTATTCGGATATACTTCTTTAAGTTTTACAAGTCTTTTATCACGTTTAACGGTTATTTTAATGGGATGAAAAGTGTCTGCGCTGGCAAGAGCTATATCATAAACGCTGTATTCGCCGTTAGCATATATTTTGTCTGTTTGGGCTATTTCATCTCTTAAATCTTTATGTTTGTGAGAAAGTGCTATACCGTCAGGTTTTTTTTGTGTTCTGAGATAAAAATCCTGCGGCAGCATAACAGGTGCTTCTGACCTTGCTTTTGGCACTTTTATTTCCATACCCAGAGTAAGGGGAGCATTTTCATTTGTAATTTCAGGATTAGCCTTCATGATGTTTTTAACTTGTGCTTCAATATCTTGTTGCTGCACAAAACCGTCTGCCGGTTTGCTTCTTCGGATTGTTTCAATAAAAATCATGGGGTTTGTAACGTCAATACCGTTAACAGAAATAATTTGGTCGCCTTTCTGTATACCTGTTTGCCTTGCTGCCGAATTAGCCACGGTTTCGCCTGCGAGGATTTTGTATTGCCCGCTCGGTAGTTCACCTGCAAAAAACGCTACTGACATTACCAATAGATAAGCTATAATGACGTTTGCCGTAACACCTGCTGAAATAACAATGATTTTTTGCCAAGCAGGACGATTGGAAATCCTGTCGGGGTCGTCTTTCGGGATTTCGCTTTCGGGGTTATCATCAGGAAACCCTACATATCCGCCCATTAAAAATGCATGTATACAGTATGTAATATCACCTATTTTTTTTTCAAATAACGTAGGTCCTATAGGAAGCCCGAAGCCTACTCTGTCCACTTTTATGCCGAATATTCTTGCGGCAAAAAAATGACCTGCTTCATGAACTAAAATCAATACGCTTATTAAAAGAAGCATTATAATTATGTGCATTTTATATCCTCATAAATTGTGGTTAAATATATTCTATCAGTTATATAAATTATTAACAATTATGATTAATTTTTTTACAAAGCTTCTTGCCTATATTTATAAAAGGAAATGTTATACTTGTGCGAAAACGTTTTCCTGTGATATTATTTGCCCCGATTGTAAAGATAAAGTTATTCAAAATCTGTCTTTTGGCAGCTTGAAAAAGCAAGGCATAAATATTTATTATGCAGCTGCTTACAGAGATGAGATTAAAAAAATTATACGGGCTATCAAGTACCATAAAAAAAGAGAATTTGCCCCTATACTTGCCGAAATGCTCCGTTCTTTGGTTGAACAGTTAAAAATTCCCGTAGAAAATTATGAAGTTTGTTTTGTTCCTATCCATCCTCACCGTTTTAAAAAAAGGAAATATAATCACATGGAACTTGTTGCAAATGAATTTGCACGCAAAACCAACCTTCAGGTAAACAATAATCTTATAACCCGTGTAAAAGATACTCCGCCGATGTACAAACTGCATATAACGGAAAGAAAAAAAGCGCTTAATAATGCCTTTAAGGTAAATTTTCAAAACGAAGCCGGGAAAAAAATCATTTTAATTGATGATATTGTAACAACAGGCACAACCGTTTCTGAAATAGTAACAAGCCTTAAAAAACAAGGTTTTAAAGATATTATAGTACTTAGTATTTCTTGCGGCGCTTAAATTTTTTCAGATTTGTGCAATAGACGTATTTTTATAATATAATTAACAAAGGTACAAATTCGGGAGAAAATTATGAGCGAGAATAAATTAGCCCTTATAACGGGAGGTTCGCGCGGAATAGGCAAAGCTTGTGCATTAGAACTTGCAAAAGCCGGGTTTGATATAGTTGTTAACTATGCTTCCAATGCTTCCGCCGTAGAAGAAACTCTCAAAGAACTCCGGGCATTCGGCGTCAGCGCAGCGGCCGTGCAATTCGACGTGAGTAATAAAGAAGAAGTTAAAACCGGTATAGACAATATTATGAACGAATTTGGCAGAATTGATGTTTTGGTCAACAATGCCGGAATTACACGCGATAATCTGCTTATCAGGATGTCTGACGAAGAATGGGAACAGGTTATAAATGTAAATTTAAGCAGCGCATTTTATGTAACAAAACCGGTTGCAAAAATCATGATGAAACAAAGAGAAGGTGTTATCATCAATATGGCAAGTGTTTCCGGAGTTTACGGCAATGCCGGGCAGGCTAATTATTCTGCAGCAAAAGCAGGGTTAATAGGGTTTACAAAATCACTTGCAAAAGAACTTGCCGCAAGAAATATCAGGGTTAATGCCATTGCCCCGGGATTTATCCAAACCGATATGACAAAAAATCTTGACGGTGAAAAAATAGCTGAAGCTATTCCCCTTAAAAAACTTGGTTTGCCTTCCGATATAGCAAAAGCCGTTAAATTTTTTGTTGCGGATGCACCTTATATTACAGGTCAGATATTAGGCGTAGACGGCGGTTTGGTGATTTAGCGCTCTGTTTATGCCGTTTTTGCAGGTATATTTACAAATTTGCATAATTTGCATTTTTGTAATTAAATAAAAAAATATGATTATATGTTATTAGTATAAAATTAAGAGGAAATTAAAATGAGTAACACTTTAGAAAGAGTAAAAAAAGTTGTAGTGGAACAACTAAGCGTTGATGAATCACAAGTAGTTGAATCAGCAAGTTTTACAGCTGATTTAGGAGCGGATTCTTTGGATACCGTTGAACTTGTAATGGCATTTGAAGAAGAATTCGGATGCGAAATTCCTGATGAAGATGCAGAAAAAATTCAAACAGTTAAAGACGCTGTAGACTACATCGAAAGCCACTCGTAAAAAGATTAAAATAGGAACTTAATAATGACTTGCAAACCAAGAAGAGTTGTTATAACAGGCGTTGGTGCTGTTACTCCTTACGGTGTTGGTGCGGACTTGTTTTGGGATAATGTAAAACAAGGCAAAAGCGGCATTAAAAACATTAGTATAATTGACGCAACTAACCACCCTGTTAAAATAGCCGGAGAATTTACCGACTTTAATGCGGCTCAATATATGGACCCCAAAGAAGCAAAAAGGATGGACAGATTTACGCAGCTTGCTATGGTTGCTGCTGATGAAGTATGCAACGACGCAGGCATAACAGCCGATAATGTCAATCCTGAACGATTTGGCGTGTTCGTGGGCAGCGCTGCCGGAGGTATGGAAACTATTGAAAAAAATCACCATTTGATTATAAACAGAGGTCCTGCAAAATGCAGTCCTTTTACTGTTCCAATGATGATTGTCGATATAGCGGCCGGTAGAATATCCATTGCCCACAATGCCAAAGGTCCTAATAAAGCTGTTGTTACTGCTTGTGCAACAGCGGCAAATTCCATAGGAGATGCTTTCAGAGCTATTCAATATGATGATGCCGATATTATGATTGCAGGCGGAACAGAAGCTGCTATTACAAATCTCGGAATGGGCGGGTTTACAAGTGCAAGAACACTTTCTACCAGAAACGATGAACCTGAAAAAGCCAGTCGTCCTTACGACAAAGACAGGGACGGGTTTGTTATGTCGGAAGGCGCTTGTTTATTAATGCTGGAAGAGCTTGAACATGCTAAAAAAAGAGGTGCAAAAATCTACTGCGAAATCATAGGTTACGGCGCTTCTGCCGATGCTTACGATATTGTTGCCCCGCATCCTGAAGGCGACGGGGCGGCTTTGGCTATGAAAAACGCTATAAGAACAGCAGGGATAAAACCTGAGGATGTTAATTATGTTAACACCCACGGAACAAGTACTTCTGTTGGCGATGTTGCCGAAATTAAAGCTTTATGCAAGGTTTTTGGTGATTATGTAACAAACGGCAGTTTGTTTGTCAGCTCTACAAAAAGCATTCATGGACATCTTTTGGGTGCGTCGGGCGGAGCCGAAGCTATTGTGTGTATAAAAGCCATGCAGGAAAATTTAGTCCCTCCTACCATTAATTTGGAAAATCGTGATGAAGCTATTCCTGCCGGTATTAATTTAGTGCCTAATGTTGCACAAAAAACAGATGACTTGAACGTAACAATGTCTAATTCATTTGGTTTTGGCGGACATAATGCATCGTTAATCTTTAAAAAGTATAAAGATTAAGTTCTTATAAAATCAACTATCAAAAAGAAGCTGACTAAAAAGTAATTTAGCGGCTTCTTTTTTATTGGTAAAACAGGATACCCTTAATAACTCCCAAACTTCCGTCCGTGCTTGCAAAACTTTTCCAAACGGTGTCTTAAGAATATATAAAGAGTTTCACCCCGCTAAAATTAATGTGCTAAAATCATTTCATGAGACAAAAAATGGAGAGAAAGAAATGATACCTATCTTGGATTTAACAAAACAATATGCTCAAATACAGGCAGATGTTGAAAAAACAGTTTTAGAAGTTTTAAAATCGGGGCAATATATCTTAGGCAAGCACAACAAGGGATTAGAACAGGAAATAGCGGATTTTTGCGGGGTAAAAAGAGCGGTTGCGTTAAATTCGGGAACGGATGCGCTGCATTTGGCGCTTCGTGCGCTTGATGTAGGACCGGGAGATGAAGTTATCACAGTAGCGTTTACTTTTGTAGCAACAACAGAAGCCATAGGTATAGTAGGCGCAACACCTGTTTTTATTGATATTGACGGTGATACATTTAACCTTGACGCTGCTTTGTTGGAAAGCAAAATCACCTCCAAAACCAAAGCCGTTATTCCTGTCCACCTTTACGGTCAGCCTTGTGATATGGATGTAATCATGGACGTAGCAAAACGTTATAACCTTTATGTAATAGAAGATTGCTGCCAGGCAATAGGAGCCGAGTATAAAGGTCAAAAAGTCGGTTCTTTCGGTGATATTAACTGTTTCAGTTTCTTCCCGACCAAAAACCTCGGAGCTTGCGGAGATGGCGGTATGGCAACAACAAACAGCGATTTTTTGGCGGACAGAATGATTGCTTTGAGAAACCATGGCGGAGCTGTCAGATATTATCACGATGAAATCGGCGTTAACAGCCGTTTAGATGAAGTTCAGGCAGGAATTTTGCGAGTAAAATTACCTTACATTGAAGAATGGAATAAAAAACGCAGGGAAAATGCTTATCGCTACAATGAACTTTTAAAAGACGCAGAAGGAGTAGTAACTCCAAAAGAATTAGACGATACATACTGTGTTTATCATCAATATACAATACAGGTAGAAAACAGAGATGCTGTCCATAAATATTTACAAGACCATGGTGTCGGAGCGATGATTTATTATCCTGTTCCTCTTCACCTGCAAAAAGTACATGCCTATCTGGGCGGTAAAGAAGGCGATTTACCTGTGACAGAAGAAAAGACCAAAAAAGTTATGTCGCTGCCTATGTTTGCAGAGCTTACGTTTGAGCAGCAGCAAATGGTTGTAAATACGGTAAAAGAAGCTATAGCAGCTTGTTCTTCTAAGGTGTAAGCTTATGCCAAAAGAATTTTACGGTTATATAGCGGGCATTTTAATGTCTATAGCATATCTGCCGCAAATTTACAGGGTACTAAAAACAAAATCCGCAAAAGATTTTTCCTATTGGATGCTTGGGCTTTATGCAAGTGCGACGTTTTTGTGGGGTGTACATGGCTTGATTTTCAAATCAAATTCCATGGTTATATTTAACGGTGTGGTGTTCCTTCAAATACTTGCTGTTATTATGTTAAAGTTTTTTTACTCCAAAAAATAATTTGTTTGCACCGCAGCTCTGTGGATTGTACAATAGTATAAAGGTATGGTTAGGGAGTACAGGTTCGGAATATGCAGTATGTTCCATTACATTTGCACACGGAATACAGTCTTTTAGACGGGGCAACCCGGATTAAAGAACTGATAAGTTTTTGTCAGGCAAATAATATGCCTGCCTGTGCTTTGACAGACCATGGCGTGATGTACGGCGCTATTGAATTTTATAAATTTGCAAAAGAAAACCATATAAAGCCGCTTGTGGGCTGCGAAATTTATATGCATACCGGGGAATTGTCCGAAAAAGACCCCAAAAACAACCCTATGTACCACCTGATTTTAATTGCCAAAAATAAAACAGGGTATAAAAATCTTGTTAAACTTGTCAGTATAGCAAACTTAGACGGCTTTTATTATAAACCCAGAATTAATCACGAGCTTTTAAAACAACACAACGAAGGCTTGATTTGTTTAAGCGCATGTCTTGGCGGAGAGTTAAACAAATACATTTTGCAGGATAATTATGCAAAAGCAAAAGAGCAGGCGAAATGGTACAAAGACCTTTTTGGCGAAGACTACTATATAGAATTGCAAGACCATAATTTGCCCGAGCAAAAACGTGCAAACCCGCAGTTGATTAAGATAGCAAAAGAGCTTGATATTGAGCTTGTAATAACAAATGACAGCCATTATAACAGACCCGAAGATGCAAAGGCGCATGATGTTTTGCTTTGTCTGCAAACAGGCAAAACCTACGAAGACCCTAATAGAATGCGTTTCCCGAATAACGAATTTTATATCAAAACCGCCGATGAATTGAGATTAGCTTTCAGTTGGCTTGATGATGCCACCTTTAACACCTGCATAGAAAATACCGTAAAAATTGCCGATAAATGCAATCTTATAATGGAACTCGGTAAAACGCTTATTCCTGATTATGAAGTTCCTGCAGGGTTTACGGTCGAATCATATCTTCATAAGCTGGTTCGTGACGGATTAAAAAAACGTTACGGTGAAATTACCACCGAGCTTGACAAAAGATATAAATTTGAGCTGGAAACAATTGAAAAAATGGGTTTTGCGGCATATTTTCTAATTGTATGGGATTTTATCAATTATTCAAAAAGACATAATATTCCCGTAGGACCGGGCAGGGGGTCTGCGGCAGGCAGTTTGATTGCTTATGCTCTTGAGATTACGGATTTAGACCCGATTGAACATAATCTGTTATTTGAGAGATTTTTAAACCCCGAACGTGTAAGCATGCCCGACGTAGATATCGATTTTTGTATCGAAAAACGTGCCGATGCGATTGATTATGTTACACGTAAGTACGGCGAAGAGCGGGTTTGTCAGATTATTACGTTCGGAACATTAGCAGCCAGAGCTGCGCTTAAGGGCGTTGCGAGAGTTTTGGACATTGATTACTCAACTTCAAACGAACTTGCAAAAATGGTAATTTCAGGTCCCAAAATGAAGCTCGTTGATTCGTTAAAAGACGGAATGCCGCTTAAAAAAGAGTACGACGAAAAACCGCAGGTAAAAGAGCTTGTTGACCTTGCAATCTCCATTGAAGGTATCAAAAATAACTACGGCACTCACGCGGCAGGTGTAATTATTTCTAAAGACAATCTTAATGAAATTGTTCCTTTGCAGCGAACTAAAGAAAATATAGTGGTAACAACATACTCTATGAGCGATGTTGACTCTATAGGGCTGTTAAAAATGGACTTTTTGGGATTGAGAAACCTTACCATTATTGACCAAACGTTAAAAATGATTAAAAGCAGGACTGGCGAAAATATTGATATTAATAAAATTCCGCTTGATGATCAAGCTACTTATGACCTGCTGTCAAGCGGCGAAACCGACGGAGTATTTCAGCTTGAATCACAAGGGATGAAACAGCTTGTGAAAAACCTACGTCCTTCGGCATTTGAGGATATAGGCGCTCTGGTGGCGCTGTACAGACCCGGACCTTTGGAATCAGGCATGATTGATTCTTTCGTAAACCGTAAACACGGACGTGAAAAAGTTACCTATGCCCATCCTCTTTTGGAACCGATTTTAAAAGATACCTATGGCACAATGGTTTATCAGGAACAAATTATGCAGATAGTACAATCTCTCGCCGGCTATTCGCTGGGGCAAGCTGATTTGTTAAGACGCGCTATGGGTAAAAAGAAAAAATCCGAAATGGATAAACAAAGGGCGATTTTCATTGACGGAGCTGTGCAAAACAAAGTTGACAGAGCTGTTGCGGAAGATTTATTTAACAGTATGGAAAAATTCGCCGAATACTGTTTTAACAGGGCGCATAGCGCCGCTTATGCATTTTTGGCTTATCAAACAGCTTATTTAAAAGCCCATTATTCCATAGAATATTTTAGCGCGTTATTATCAAGCGTAAGTGATAACCAGGAAAAAACCCAGGCATACATTGCAGAATGCCAAAAACTCGGTATTAAAGTGCTTCCCCCTGATGTAAATTCTTCTAATGCCAGTTTTTCGCCTGACAAAGATAATATAAGATTTGGTCTTGCTTCAATCAAAAACGTTGGTATGGCTTTTATTGAAGAGATTGAAAAAGAGAGAAAAGAAAAACCGTTCAAGTCTTTTTACGATTTTTGCAGCAGGGTAAGCGGCTTAAACAAAAGAACGCTTGAAAGTCTTATAAAAGCGGGCGCTTTCGGCGAACTTGAAAAAAGCAGAAAGCAGCTTGTAAACAACATCGACAATGTAATAAGCTCGGCACAAAGAGAAATTCAGCGTAAAGAAAGCGGACAGATGGGGCTTTTTGCTGCATTCGGCGAGGATGAGGAAGCAGGAAATTATACTTTGCAGGGCAGCGATGAAGAGTTTACCGATACAGAAATTCAAATGTTTGAAAAAGAACTTTTGGGTTTTTACGTAACTTCACACCCTTTATCCAGTATTCAAAGGCATTTGCCGTTTTTAACCACGCACAAAATTTCTCAGCTTTCAGACCTTCCTGATGCTGTGCCTGTAACAGTATGCGGGCTTTTAAGCAGTGTAAGGATGCTGACAACGAAAAAAGGTAAGCTTTTTAAAGCAGGCGTGATAGAAGACCTCACGGGGAGTGTTGAGTTTGTAATGTTCAGCAAACAGATGGAGCTTTACGGCGATTATTTGGAAAAAGAAGCCAAAGTAATCATTGCAGGCAAACTTCAACAGCGGGGTGATGATGAAGAAGGCAAAACTACAAGCATTGTGGTTGATTCAGTTAAAATGGTTGAAAACACAAATATTATTGACCTTGAGTTTTTGCATACAATGAAGTTTGAGGATATAGCCGCTCTTAAAGATGACTTAATCAAATATAAAGGTTCTGATCCGCTTATCATAACGGTAAAAGAAGATTCTCCCGTGAAAATTCTTGCCAATAACGGGTTTTGGCTCAATACTTCCAATGATTTAATCAATACTATTAATAAAAAATACGACGGCATGGTGAAATTATCCGCCCGCTCTTTGGATTAGATGGTTTATTATTATATCGATATAAAATAAAGCTTTGTATCGCCGTAAAGTTTTTGGGTTCTTATTGTAAGATTTAATTCCTTGGTTAAATCCTCAAACTCCTTATCCTTTGGGCATTCTATTATGATTATACCGTTCGAATTGAGGAGTTTTTTTGATACAATAATTTTTAATGCACTTTCAGCTAAATCACTTTTATAAGGAGGGTCAAGAAAAATAAAATCAAATTGGTCTTCTTTAAAATAATCAAGGGCTTTTATTGCGTCTTTTAAATAAGCTTCGTATTCAAATTCAAATTGAGAGAGATTTTCTTTCAAAAGTTTAAAATGCCCGGGATTTTTTTCAACGAAAATAATTTTCTGTGCTCCTCTTGAAGCTGCTTCCAGCCCTATAATTCCGCTGCCTGCAAATAAATCCAGCCAAACCGTACCTTCTGTTTGGTTTTGTAAAATATTAAAAATACTTTCTCTGGTTTTAGACAGAGAGGGTCTTATATTTTTTGAGTCAATAGTTTTAACTTGTTTTTGTCTGAATTTGCCTGCGGTAATTCTCATCATTAATCGTTTTCGTGGCTGCCGTTACCGTTGCCGTTACCATTCCCGTTACCGTTTTTAGAGGCTTTGACAATGTTAACGCTTTTGTTTTCAGAAAATCCTGTCCTTGCAGAGCGTAATATTTCTTTTACATCATCATCAAGACTTTTACTCAAAACCATTCTGTCTAATAAACCGCTGTTTAATTTGATGACTTTATTAATTGATTCAATTTCATCAAGGCAGGGTCTGATTTTTTCAAAGTCATAAGTATAACCTGATTTAGAGTTATAGACCAAAGTTTCGCCGGTAACTGACATAACTTCATCGCCGCCGTTTTCAAAATAAACTTTAAATATTGATTTTAAGTCCAAAAGTTCCGACTGCATTACCTGAATGGCATTTTGGACTCTAAGGTATCTTTCAAACAGATAGGGAACATTTTCGCATTGCGAAAGCTGCCAGGCGCATTTTTTATCATAGAGTTTTTTAAGTTTTGGGAAAGCCTGCGCAAGTCCCATTGTGTCAGCCATGGCACGGTGTCTTGTTGAAAATATAACCTTCATCCTTGTCATTAAGGCTTCCAGCCCGTGGGAGGCTTCTTCCGGGAAAACTTCTTTAAACATAGCCTGAGAATCTATTATATGATTTGTAAGTTCTTTTCCGTAGAGATTTTTAGTCGCTCTGTTTAAAAAGCTGTAGTCAAAAATCACGTTATGTCCGACAAGGGGATAGTCCCCTATAAATTCCAAAATCGCGGGCATGATTTCTTCATAAACGGGTTGGTTTTCTACTTCTTCTTGAGAAATACCATGCACCAAAAAACTTGAGTGTCTTATTGGCTGCTGCGGATTTATTAAAGTTTCAAATGTTTCTGTTATTTTATTGCCAACCAGCTTTACAGCGGCAAATTCAATCATTTTTTCTTTATAGACATCAAGTCCTGTTGTTTCAACATCGAGTACAATATAGGTTTGTTTTTTCTTCATCTTAATTCCTTGTGAACCTAATAATATAGTAGCAAAAAAATACCTGCGTTACAAATAGGTTAAATAACAGCGAAATTTTGGCACAAAAAAAGGTATAAATTCTATACCTTTTTTGTTTATGTATTGGAAAAATTAATTTTCTTCAGTTTCTTGTACTTCTTCAATGATAGATTCTTTAATAATTTCAATGGCTTTTACTTCAATGCCGATTTTTGTAGAAACTTTTGAAGATAATTTAATCAATAGCTCATAGCTTCCGATTTGGTTAATAGGTCTGTCTAAAGAAATATTTTTTCTGTCAACTTCTATGCCTGATTTTTCGGCAATAACATCAGCCAGTTTCTTTGTAGTAACAGCGCCGAAAAGCTTTCCTTTTTCGCCTGCTTTGGCTTCGATTGTAACCACTTCAAGAAGGTTTATTTTTTCCGCTTTTTCTACGGCTTCCTGATGTAATTTTTCAGCTTTGGCTTTGATGCGGACCAAATTTCTCTCTCTGTTAGCCAAAGCTCCTTTTGTAGCAGCTTCTGCCATATTGTTAGGTAGTAAATAGTTGCGGGCATAACCGTCTTTTACTTCTACCACATCACCTGTTTCGCCTACTGATTGTACGTCTTTTTTTAATATAACTTGCATGATGACTCCTCGTTGTTTCTTTTTAATCTATAGATAAAAGTTATCATGAAAAAATTTAACGGTCAAACGCATTGTAAATATATTGATTTTGGGTGATAATATTTTAAGCGGTTTAGTCTGATGAGGAGCGGCTATGTTTAATGACGTTAAAGAAAAAGCTGACATAGGTATTTTTGGCGGCAGCGGATTTTACAAATTTTTAGATGATATTAAAGAAGTTCAAATAGAAACCCCCTACGGTTCACCCTCAGACAGTCTTATGCTAGGTACAATATGCGATAAAAAAGTTGCATTTTTGCCGCGCCACGGCAGAAAACATACAATTTTGCCCCATCAAATTAACTATCGCGCTAACGTTTGGGCGATGAGAGCTTTAGGGGTTAAGAGGGTTATTTCGCCTTGTGCGGTAGGCAGCCTGCAAAAAGAAATTGCACCGGGTGATTTTGTCATTGTTGACCAGTTTGTCAATTGGACTTCAGGCAGAAAAGATACTTTCTTTGAAGGTCCGATATGTACACATATTAGCGCTGCAGACCCTTATTGTCCCGAGCTTCGTGATTTAGCAGTTCAAGCGGCACAAAAGAATAATGTAACTGTTCATCAAACAGGTACAATGCTTGTTATTAACGGTCCGAGATTCAGCACAAAAGCCGAATCAAAATTCTATACTTCTCAAGGCTGGAGCGTTATAGGAATGACCAACTACCCTGAAAGCCATTTGGTGAAAGAATTTGACATGTGTCCTGTTACCATTTGTCTTGTTACGGACTATGATGCCGGTTTGGTAAGCGATACAGAGCCGGTTAGCCATAGCGCCGTAATAGAAGTATTTGAAAAAAACATTACCAATTTGAAGAAAGTATTGTTCGATTTAATTGAAGTTATTCCGCAAGAGCAGAAAAATTGTTACTGTTTTGAAACTTTAAAAAGAGGACGTTTATGATGTCAATAGCAATTATTATAAATGGTATAAATTTGTTTTTTGAAATTCTTATATGGACTCTTTTAGTCAGAATTTTACTGTCCTGGGTTCCTAATATGAACTGGTACAGCGGTTTTGGCAAAACTTTAAAGGATATTACAGACCCTATTTTAACTCCTTTCAGAAACCTTATACCGCCTATATCAGGAATAGATTTATCCCCGATTGTGGCTTTTATTGTATTAGGACTTGTGCAAAGGGTAGTTATAATGCTCCTTTTACAAATAGCAGGCTAGCGTGATGAAAGACTTTTTAGCAAATATAAAAAAAGAGGATTTTTTTAATACGGTGGATTTGCATATTCACACCGACTGTTCCGACGGTGAAAACACTCCGCAGCAAGTCGCTGATGCCTGCAAGGAAAAAGGGTTTAAAATTATTGCTATAACAGATCACAATGTTGTTGCCGCCCATAATCAGGTGCAAAGTGATGATGAAATTCAAATTATTAAAAGCGTTGAATTTGACTGCTGGCACGGATATGTATACATGCATATTTTAGGTTACGGGATTGATGTAAATCATCCTGAATTAATCAAGCTTTATGCAAAAAACAAGCTTTGTGCCACAAACGATATTATAAGATTAATCAATTACAGGAGCGCAAAAGCTGTTATAAAGGCAATTAAGGCTGCAGGCGGTATAGCGGTTTTGGCTCATCCTGCATGCTGCTGGAGCTTAAATTTGAAAAACACCGTAAAAAAATTAATAACGTACGGGCTTGACGGATTGGAAACAAATTATGCTTATCGCAGGCACAGGAGTATAATAAAATTTTATGAAGCTTCTGATGTCGAAAAAATCGCACAAGAGCTGAATTTATTGCAAACAGGCGGAAGTGATTCTCACAGCGTGGAAGCTATAATAAAAAAAGGCGAAATAAGCGAAAATGAATGTAATCTTAAACGGTAAAAATATTAATATTAAAGAAAACGCTACTATTTTGGATTTAATAGAATTTGCAAATGTAAAGTCCAAAATGTTTGTAGTGGAAAAAAACAAGGAAATCATTTACAAAGAAAATTATTGCACGATATTACAGGAAAACGACGGCATAGAAATTGTCGGATTTTTTGGCGGCGGTTAAGGAGAAAAATTATGAAAGACAGCACTATAGAAATTCATGGCGCACAGGAACCTGATAAAGCTACGAATTCAAGAGCGTTACCGATTTATCAAACAACGGCATTTGCTTTTGACAGCTCCGAACATGCGAAAAATCTGTTTAATCTCACTCAGGCGGGTAATATTTATACAAGGCTTATGAATCCTACTACCGATGTTTTGGAAAAACGCCTTGCAATGCTTGAACATGGCGCAGCTGCTTTGGCGGTATCTTCAGGTATGTCTGCGATTTTTTATACAATTTTAAATATTGCTATGCAAGGCGATGAGATTGTTTCTTCAAGCTCTATTTACGGCGGAACTCATACGCTGTTTCAAAATACCCTGCCTAATTTAGGGATAAAAACACACTTTGTTAAAAGCGCAGACCCATTGGAGTTTGAAAAAGCAATTACTCCCAAGACAAAACTTATTTTTGCGGAAACCATCGCTAATCCCCGTTTAACCGTTGCTGATATAGAAGGATTAGCCGAAATTGCACACAAACATAATATTCCGCTTGTCATTGATTCAACGGTTTCAACCCCGAGTTTGCTTAAACCTGTTGATTTTGGTGCAGATATTGTAATTCACTCTGCTACCAAATATTTAGGCGGGCATGGCACCAGTATGTGCGGAATAGTGGTAGACAGCGGTAAGTTTGATTGGACAAAATCAGGCAAATTCTCTACCCTTACAGACAAAGACCCGAGTTACCACGGCTTAAGCTATACGGAAGCTTTTGGCAACTGCGCCTTTATAGCCAAAATGAGGGTTAAAATCCTTCGTGATACGGGAGCTGCGCTTAGTCCTTTTAACGCGTTTTTAATATTACAGGGAATAGAAACTTTAAGTCTGCGTATGAAAAAACACAGCGAAAATGCCCTTAAAGTTGCAGAGTTTTTAAAATTACATCCGGGTGTGGGCTGGGTAATTTATCCCGGGCTAAAAGATGACGAAAATTATACCCTTGCTCAAAAATACCTTCCCAGCGGTCAAAGCGGAATAGTGGCTTTTGGCATAAAAGGAGGCAAAGAAGCGGGAGTAAAATTTATAGATAGCGTAAAACTCTTGTCCCACATAGCTAATATTGGTGATGCCAAATCCTTGGTCATTCACCCCGCAAGCACTACCCATCAGCAGCTTAACCCCCAAGAGCAGGAAGCTGCCGGCTTGAGTGAAGATTTTATCAGGTTAAGTATTGGCATTGAGGATATAGAAGATATTATTGAAGATATTAATCAAGCCTTGGAAAAATCACAAATTTAGCATATTGCATAACAAATTTTTTTTATCTTGAGATTTATATGATTGAGGTTAGTTATGCAAGTTAATTTTTTTAAACCTTATAATGTATCTCAATTGTCTGCCAAAAAGCAGGAAAATACAGCTGCCGTGAATAATACGTCTTTTGGAAGTATTACCAGAATAGTTACAACTCCTGCAGGAGAAATGCTTTATAGGAATAACAGCAATTTTTTCAGATGTGATTTGGATTGGAGCAAAGCAGCAGACTATATAATACAAAAATTTCCCGATGGCACCAAAATAAGAAGCTTTGCCTGCTCAGACGGTTCTGAACCTTATTCTCTTGCAATGATATTAATCGATAGATTAGGATTAAATCAGGCAAAAAAATATTTTCCTATAATGGCCAATGACGTTGATAATGACATGATTGCAAAAGCCAAAAAAGGGATATTATTTATTGATTATATCGATATAATTTTAAGTTTAAAAAATTTAAAAAATCTTACGATGGGTGATTTTTTTAAAAAATCTGTTGAAGTTAACAAGGCATCCCGTAAAAGCGGTTATTTCGAACTGCGCGACGTTGTCAAAGATACGGTGCAATTTGCTCGGGCAGATGCGCTCGCGGTAGCTCAGAATAATCCGATACCTTCAATTGTTCTGGCAAGGAATTTTTTACCGTATTTGCCTCAGGCAAAACGTTCTGCACTGATAGAAACGATTGCGTCCAAAATGCCGAAAAACGGGCTGTTGTCTTTGGGCAGATATGATTTTAACGGTGATGCATGCTCTGCTTACAGCTCACAATATTTAACAACCTGCTTGAAGGCGAATAACTTTAAAGAACTGAACAATCTGTATAACACCTTTACTAAAATCGGTTAATCAACCCTTAGGTCAAATTTCAAAATAATTAAACAGACCCGGAACTTTATTTTTCTTCCCGCGATACTGTTTGTTTATAATCACATGTTTTCGATGAACATTCTATTTTTTCACCGCTTTTTAGGAATTTTTTTACCAACAGTGCGCCGCATTTCGGGCATTTTTCACCGGTAGGCAAATTCCATAATGCGAAATCGCAATCGGGGTATTTATTGCAGGCATAGAATATTTTTCCGTAGCGTGATTTCTTCTGTATAATTTCTCCGCTACAACCGTCCTTGGGACATTTTACACCTGTTTTTACAACTATTTTTTGCCTGTTTTTACAATTTTCATCAACGCATTGCAAATACTGTCCGTAAGGTCCGTGCTTTACAACCATATCACCGCCGCATTTAGCGCATTTTTCTTCGCTGACCTGCTCTTGTACAGATTCTGCTGCTGCCTCCCCGTTTTGAGCCGTCATCGGCAGCATAGTTTTGCACTCCGGATATCCGCTGCAGCCTAAAAATTGTGTTCCCCAGCGGCTTGTTTTGACAAGCATATCTTTGCCGCAGTTAGGGCATTTTACATCTGATACGATTTTTACTTTTTCCATATTTTCATCGGCTTTATTAACAATTTCAATAAACGGTGTGTAAAAATCATGAATTACTTTTTTCCATTCCGCTTTATCCTCTGCAATCTCGTCCAAAGTTTGCTCCATATTAGCCGTGAAATTGTAGTCAACAATGTTGCCGAAATGGTTTATCAGCTGGGTGTTAACAGTTTTGCCCAGAAGTGTCGGACGAAGTGATTTTTCAATCTTTTCTATATATGTTTTTTGCTGGATTTTAGAAATAATAGGCGCATAGGTACTTGGTCGTCCTATTCCTTTTTCTTCCAGTACTTTAACAAGACTGGCTTCCGAATAACGCGGCGGAGGTTGCGTAAAATGTTGCGTAGGGTTGAGCTTGCGAAGTACAAGTTTATCGTCTTTTTCTAAATCAGGGATGCTTGAATCCTGCTCGTCTTCTTCTCTGTCATCATATACCGCCAAAAATCCGTTAAATAAAATTTTGCTTGCACTCATTCTGAAAGTATAATCAAGCGCGTCAATCTCTACAGCTTTATTTTCAACTCTTGCGCTTTCCATCTGGCTTGCCATAAATTTATCCCAAATAAGCTTATACAGCTTAAATTGTTCTGATGTAAGATACGCTTTAAGCGATTGCGGAGTTCTTTCCACATAGGAAGGTCTGACAGCTTCGTGAGCGTCCTGAACATTTTTGCCTTTTTTCTTATACACTCTTGGTGTTTTAGGGTAATATTCCTTGCCGTAGCGGCTCTCTATAAAGTCTTTTGCCGCAGCTTGAGCATCATCTGAAATTCTTGTACTGTCGGTTCTCATATAGGTGATAAGGCCGACAGGACCTTCAGCGCCCAATTCAATACCTTCATAGAGCTTTTGTGCAATCTGCATTGTCTTTGCTACGCCATAGCCTAAACGGTTGCTGGCTTCTCTTTGCAGGGTGCTTGTAATAAAAGGCGCCTGAGGGTTTCTTTGGGATTCTTTTTTTGTTGTTTTGGAAACTTTAAATTCTACGCCTTTAGCTTCCAGTGCATCGGTGATTTTTTTGGCTTCTTCTTCGTTATTTATCTCTATTTTATTGCCTTGAAACTTAACTAATTCAGCACTAAATTGGGCAGTTGATTTAACTTTGCTTAAGTCGGCGGAAATTTTCCAATATTCCTGCGTAACAAAAGCTTCTATTTCTTCTTCTCTTTCGCAAATCAGACGAAGGGCTACACTTTGTACACGCCCTGCCGAAAGCCTGTTATTGCTTAATTTTTTCCAAAGAACGGGGCTTATTTTATAACCGACCACTCTGTCTAAAATTTGCCTTGTCTGCTGTGCTTTTACCCTGTTCATATCAATATCGCGAGGGTGGTTAACAGCTTCTGTAATCGCTTTTTGGGTTATTTCATTAAATTCTATACGCAAAATTTTAGAATCATCTACATCCAAAACCTGTGCAATATGCCAGGCTATGGCTTCTCCCTCACGGTCAGGGTCGGGGGCAAGATAAATTTTGGAAGCTTTTTTCGCATTTTTGCTAAGTTCTGCTACTACTTTCTTTTTATCAGGGATAACTTCGAACACGGGTTCAAAGTTGTTTTTCACATCTACTCCCAAAACTTTTTTGGGAAAATCTCTGATATGCCCGTAACTTGCTAAAATTTTGTAATTGCTGCCGAGCATTTTGTTAATGGTTTTGGATTTTGCAGGCGACTCTACTATTACAAGATAGTTATCCTTTGGGGCCGCAGGCTCTTTGGTTGTTTTTACTTTAGTTGTTTTTTTGCTCTCTTTTGTTGCCATTAATTAATTCTCATATATGTTTCACCGGGTAATTGTTTAATTACTCCCTTTAGTTCCAATGTTGTCAAAATGACCATTACATCACCGACATCAAATTTTGTCAGACTTATGATTTTGTCAGAACCCGACGGTTCCAAGCTTATTATGTCATAAACAATTTTCTCTTCTTCGGTTAAGTCTACAACAGCCTGATTATTAACGCAAGTGGTATTTTTTTCTTCCCATCCCATATAGTTCAAAATATCCGCTCCGCAAGTAACAAGTCCGGCGCCGTCTTTCAATAGTTTGTGCGTGCCATACGTATTGGGGTTTGAAATTATTCCCGGCAAACACATTAATTCGCGATTTTGTTCCAAACACAGCCTTGCCGTGATTAACGCTCCGCTTTTTTCACCTGCTTCAGATACAAGCGTACCTTTGGATAATCCGCTTATAATACGGTTTCTTAACGGAAATCTGAACGCTTCGGGGAAAACACAGGGATGGTATTCGCTGACTAATGCTCCTCCCGCTTTAACAATTCTTTCAAAAAGTTTTGCATTAGATTTAGGGTACAAGTTATCAAATCCGCCGCCTAAGACAGCTATTGTTTTTAACCCGGCATTAAGCGCCGCTTCATGGGAAACCGTATCAATGCCTTTGGCGCCGCCGCTGACTATTGTCAAATCGCTGCCGTTAAGTTCGCTGATAATTGATTTTGTGCTTTCTACAGCGTTAAAACTGCAATTTCTGCTGCCTACTGCAGCAAGAGCGAATTCTAAATTTATTTTAGGAAAATTACCTTTATAAAACAATGTTGCAGGCGGGTTGTAAATTTGCTTTAGAATAGGCGGATAGCTTTTGTCTAAAATAGTTATAAATTTTACTTCTTTTTTTAAAAGCTCTTTTTCCAAGGCTTCGATATCAATCTCTTTTTGTTTTTGTTTGAATTTTTCTATGGTAGCGAGTTTTAACCTACAAACCTTTTCAGGTTCTTCATAAGAAGCGGTTAAAACCATTGCGGAGGCAAGCCAATCTGCTGTTGAAGCCTCCCAGGCTTCTTTCATACTGCCGAATTTCTTATATATATCAGACAGGGTCATACTCCCTATGCCGTCAGTCTTTGCAAATGCAAGCCAATATTTTTGTTCTTTGTTCATAAATATTAAAATAACACACACTTATTTTTATGCAAAGTACAAAAAAATCCCCTAAACACAGGTTCAAGGGATTTTTTAATTTGATTAAAAACAAACTATTTAATATTAGAGTATGTCCATGCATCCAAATTAGCTTTTGATTCTTCTTGCAAATCCTCATCGGCATAATCAGGGTTGCTGCCATCTCTGTGAGCTATGGGTTTATATAGTCTATTATAGTATTCAATAACCATTCTGTCAGAGTTGAAGTAACCTTCAGAAATTCTTACAGCCTGACGCAACAAGTACGCCCAGCGGTTTTTATCTTCGTAATATGTAGGAATAATATCTTTTTCAATTACGTTCATAATATATTCGTGGTCTTTCCAGTGTCTTTCTTCCCATGGAATATCATCATCCAAGCCGGGATATTCAACACTGTAACCGTTAATACCGTTAAATGTACCCTCAACAGTCCAACCGTCATAGATAGACAGGTGGATTGCGCCGTTCATATTAGCTGACATACCTGACGTACCTGAAGCTTCAAACGGTCTTAAAGGAGTGTTCAACCAAACGTCGGTACCTTTTTTCAACAACGCACTAAGTTCAAGTTCGTAGTTTGGAAGGACTACAACATTCTTAAGTTCGTTTGACTGGTGAAGAATGTTGTTAAACATTTCACGTCCCATAGTATCATCCGGGTGGAATTTACCCGAAAAAATAAGTTGAATTTTATTTTCGTTAAGAAGTTTGGAAATTCTGTCTCTGTCCATCAGAATTAACCAGGCTCTCTTATAATCGGCAAATCTTCTTGCCCAGGTAATTGTAAGTACGTTAGGGTCAAACATTTTTCCGGTAGTACTTGCAATGTATTTGAACAATTCTTTTTTCATTTCAATTTTAGCTGATAACAAATCTTCAAAAGTTTTAGCCTGCCCGATTCTTTCATCTTGCCAATAGTGCAGGTTAACAGCGTTGGTAATAGCTGTGATAGGACACTTGCCTTCAACCCATTGCCACATTTTGTTAGAAACAAGTCCATGCAGTTGTGATACGGCATTAGCAATTCTGCTCATCCTAAGCGCTGCAACGGTTAAAGAGAAATCTTCGCCGCCAAGTCTTATAGCGGTTTCTTTTGAAGTTCCTGCAAAAAATCCTGCTTCATAAAGTAAATCAACTTTGTGAACTTCGTTACCTGCCGCAACAGGGGTATGAGTTGTAAATACGGTTTTTTCTTTAACTTTATCAAGATTGCCGTTATACATTCTTAAAAGTTCAAATGCTGCAGGAAGTGCATGTCCTTCGTTCATATGAAGTGTATCAAAATTATAACCTGCTGTTAAAAGCACTCTTACACCCGCAATACCCAGTATAATTTCCTGGCTTACCCTGATTTTTTCGTTTCCGTCATAAAGTCTGTGAGAAATTTTTCTGATTTCTTCGGGGTTTTCTGGAATATCGGTAGTTAACAGATAAACAGGACAGGTACCGAATAATTGAGGCTCTACTTTGTAAGCTTTTACTTTTACATTTTGTCCGAAAACTTCGACATCTACGGTAATATTTGTATCCGTCAAGAAGTCATAATGTTTTCTTAAATAAGCAACTTCAACGTTGTTATTTTGATCAATTCTTTGGTCATAGTAGCCGAAAGACCATAAAAATGTTACACCAACCATAGGTAATCCCAAATAACCTGCTGATTGCATATGGCTGCCTGCCAAAAACCCTAAACCCCCTGAATATGTGCTAAGAGATTGGTCTAAAGCCATCTCCATCGAAAAATACGCAACTTTTGGTAATGTCATATTTATTTTTCCTTCTCATTTAACTATAGAGCATATCACTTTATTTTAATACGAATATGTAAAACTACAAATTTTTTGGAAAAAGATATTTTGCAGCATGGATAACATTCTAACATAAAACTTTTACAATATCACTAATAGCGAGAGAAATTGGAATTTTTACAAATAATCTTGCAATTTTTCACGATTTAAAAAATATAAAGTTTTGTAAATAAAAATCCTCCAAAGACTATTTGAAAAGCAGGTGTAAATATTGTAAAATTATCCTGTCAGTTAAAAAGATATGTTATGAAAAAACTATTTTTATTAGTATTTATATTTGCTGCTGCAATACCTGCTTTTGCTGATACTGCGGCAAAAATAAGGCAGGTAAATATAACTCCTGACAGACAGGAGCTGTTTATGCAAAGAGCGCAAAAAAATGAAATGAAATATGAAAAAGAGGCTGCAAATAAAAAGGTTATAAAGCAGGAAAAGCCTTCTTCCCAAGGAACTTCTAATTTTAAATATGATGATGCAGAGTTACGCAATAGTAATTTTTATAAGTTTTTAGACAGCAATTTAAACTATTCCAAAGAAAGTGATGCTTATTCAGAAGGCAAATAGCCCAACCTGCATAAGCTGTTATGTCGAGAAGCGAAGCAAGATAAGCATCTTACCAATAGGTATGGATAGATACTGAACCAAGTTCAGTATGACAGCTTTTTTTGCTATGACAACTCTTAAGCCCTTCACCTCTTAAACTCTCAGCTGCTCAGCTTCCCAGCTGCCCAACTTCTTTAATATTTTCAATATCCGCTGTTGTAATAGCGCCGAATTTTGCTGAAATATCATCGATATGATGCATTAAATAAATTTCAGGCTCAAGATTTTTTTCGTCCAGGTCAATAATGGCGCCCCAGTCTTTGCGTCCGTGGTGTCCTGCTATAATTCTTGCAAGGTCATAAAATTCGTTTTGATTAGCCCACGCAAAACCGTACTGCGTATGGCTCACCCAGCGTTTGATAAAACTTTCGTCCACTTCGACAAACCCTGATTCAACATCAATTTTGTATTCAAAAATTTTCCCAAAATCGTGCATTAAACAGGCTGTAATTATTAAATCTTCATCAACAGGACGTATAAAACAATCAAAATTAGCCTTTGCAATGCAGACACACTCCGATATATGTTCAATTAAACCGCCTACATAATTATGGTGGTTGTTTTTGGCTGCGGGCGCGATTTTTAAAAGGTCTTCATATTCTAAATAAAGTTCTTTCAAGGCTAAACGATAACCGTCGTTTTTTATTAAATCAATAACCCCTGTTAAATGTGTAAAAAGCTCATCAACTTGCGTTTTTGACAAGCCTGCAAGCGTTTCTTTTACAAGGGTCATTCTTTTTATTATCAGATTTTTGTACTGTTCTGAATATGTGCCTTCCTCAACGTATACTATATTATTGGCCTTGAAATATCTTTTTTCGTATTTGTTTAAATCTTCTTCCCAAAGCTTTGCGTTAAAAATTTCGCCTGATTCAACCGCTTCTAACGTTAAATTCCCCATAGTTTTTTTCATTTTCGTTTCAGATGTTGAAAATGATAAAATTTTGTACTCCTGATTGATATTCATTAATTCCTCTTTCTACTAATATATATGCACATCTCTCATCATATCTTTGAGCGTTTGTGTAGTGCTTTCCATACTAACGCTGTCTTTAACGCTTTGCTGCAAAAACCTGTTTATATTAGGCATCATTTCAATAGCTATATCAAGCTTAGGGTTAGACCCGGGTTGATACATACCTACATCGATTAAGTCCTTACTGTCGCGGTAAACTGCAAGAAGCGTCCTGAGTTTGGCGGCAGCTTCCTGCTGTTCTCTGTCAGTGATTTCCGTAAAAAGTCTGCTTATACTGCCCAAAATATCAATCGCCGGATAATGGTTCATTTCGGCAACCCTTCTGTTTAAAAATACGTGTCCGTCTACAATACCTCTGACGGTATCTACTACAGGGTCATTAATATCTTCGCCCTCCATCAATACTGTATAAAAGGCGGTTATAGAGCCTTTTGGACTTGTTCCCGTACGCTCGAGCGCTTTTTGAAGCCATGAGAAAATTGAAGGCGGATAACCTTTCATAGTAGGAGGCTCACCGATAGAAAGCCCGACCTCTCTGCCTGCCATCGCACATCTTGTTATTGTATCCGTCATTAAAAATACTTTTTTGCCCTGATCTCTAAAATACTCACACACAGCCGTCGCAGTCAAAAGGGCTTTCATTCTGATTAAAGGTGGCTGGTCTCCTGTAGAGCAGACAAGGACGGATTTTTTCATGCCTTCTTCACCAAGGCTGTTTTCTATAAACTCTTTTACTTCCCTGCCGCGTTCTCCGATAAGCGCCATAACATTGACATCGGCTTCGGAGTTTCTTGCAATCATACCAAGCATAGTACTTTTCCCCACTCCTGAACCCGCAAATAAGCCCATACGCTGCCCTGCGCCGAAGGTTAGAACAGAGTCTATAGCCCTGACTCCCGTAGAAAAAGTTTTTGTAATGATGGGGCGGTTAAATGCGTCCGGCGGAGAGTTTTCTATGCTTACCCATTGCGCGCCCGTGGTATTTAGAGGTCTGCCGTCCAACGGTTCACCTAACGGATTTATAAGTCTGCCAAGCAAAAAATCGCCAACCGGAATAATAACCGGCTGTCTTGTACTTGATACCAAACTTCCCTGCCCTATTCCGGTTCCGTCATATAAAAGCAAAAGCTGCGCTACATCGCCTTTAAAAGCAACAACCTCGGCGGGCTTTTTTTCGCCTGCCTGCGTTTCTATATAGCAAAGGTCACCGATTTTCAGACCCGGAAGTTTTACCTCTACAGTTAAACCCAAAAGCTTTGATACACTGCCTTTGTAGTCATAAAGCGAAGTATCTTTGAGGATTTGAGAAGTCCGTTGTTTGATTTCTTCTACAGAAGTTTTTTGATTAGATTGCACACTCATACCTAAAATTATATAACATTACAGAAAAATTGTCACAGCAAAAGCTTATTGCTCTAATTTTTTATTAATGATTTTTTTTGTTTGTTCAAATACTTCGTCTATGTTTTTATTGGCGTCTATAATTTCGAACCGCTGAGCAAACCTTTTTGCCAGTTCAAGATATCCTAACCTTAATTTTTTATGAAAGGCATATCCCTCTTGTTCAAGCCGGTCTTTGGTTTCACCGACTCTTGTCATAGCTGTGTCTGTTTCTACATCGTACAAAATAGTTAAATCGGGGACTAAACCGTCTGTTGCTATCTCATTGAGTTTTACAATCCGCTCTATATCAAGCCCGCGTCCGTAGCCCTGATAGGCAACAGAAGAATCTGTATGGCGGTCGCAAAGTACAATTTCGCCACGCTCTATCGCGGGGATGATAACAGTTTTGACGTGCTGCGCCCTGTCTGCCATATAAAGCAAAAGTTCGCAAAGTGAATCTACATAACCGTCATAATGAAGCAAAATTTTCCTTATCTCCGCACCAAGTTCGCTTCCGCCGGGTTCACGCGTTAAAAGGCATTTGTACCCTTTGTTTTCCAAATATTCTTTTACTTTGTTAACCTGTGTGGTTTTCCCTGAACCGTCCGCACCCTCAAACGTAATAAACAACCCTTTTTTTGACATAATTATTTCTTCTCCGACTTCTCAATTAATACGGGCAAAATTTCTATTGCATCGCCCACAATACAATAATCAGCTATTTTAAAGACGGGTGCATTCGGGTCTTTATTTATAGCAATAATTTTTTCCGAGGTTTTCATTCCCTCCAAATGCTGAATTGCCCCTGATATACCACAGGCAATGTATATTTTGGGAGAAACGGTTTTGCCTGTTTGTCCTATTTGAATACTGTGGTCGCACCAGCCTAAATCAACTATTCCTCTTGAAGCGGCGGCTTTGCCGCCTAAATTATGCGCAAGCTTTTCTATAAAGACAAAATTTTCTTTGTTCTTCAGCCCTTTGCCGCCTGCAACTATAATTTCCGCCTCTTCTATAGAAGCGCATTCCAAAGCCTTTTGCACAAAATCAAGAACGTTTATTTTTGAATGAATATCGGAAAAATCAACCTGAATTTCTTCAACCTGAGCTTTTTTATCAAAAACGGGTTTTGGTTTTTTAAATACTTTTGGTCTTACAGTAGCCATTTGAGGCAGATTACGGCATAAAATAGTTGCCATCAATTCGCCGCCAAAAGTAGGTCTTGTTGCAGCCAGTTTGCCCTGCTCATTTATATCAAGCGAAGTGCAATCAGCAGTCAATCCGGTGTTCAATGCCGCTGCAACCCGCGGAGCTAAATCACGTCCCAAGGCGGTTGCCCCTATTAAAAATATTTCGGGTTGCTTTTTCTCAACAAACTCTAAAACAGCCTTTTGAAAGTACAAAGCGTTATATTCAGCAAGTTTTTCATTTTGGATTAAATAAACCTTATCAGCCCCGCCTTGTTCTAATTGAGAAATCAAATGAGAGCAATCCCCCCCGTTATGCAAAAGTAAAACGCCGACTTCCCTGTCATCAAGTTTTTGGGCTAATTGATTTGCCGCACCGAGAAGTTCAAGTGAAACATCTTCAAGCCGGTTATCTTTATTAAGTTGGGCAAAAATACTTACTTTCATAATTTTACCTTAATGCTTTGTTGTCGCTTTCTTATCTTAGCATAATTTACAAGATATAAAAAAACTATTGCGCAAGTTGCGGATTTGCGGGTCACTGGCAAACTCATAGTTTTCTCCCGGCGACGGGTTGGCTTCCCAACTTCTCAGCTTCTCATCCTCCCAGCTGCCTAACTTCCTTAAGCTCTTCACCTTTTCAGCCCAAAAAACAACTGTTACCCTGAATTTATTTGACAAAGGGAACAGACTCATCAATTTGTCTATTGGACAGATGCTGAAACAAGTTCAGCATGACATTAAGAACCCTTAAGCTCTTCACCTTTTCAGCCCAAAAAACAACTGTTACCCTGAATTTATTTGACAAAGGGAACAGGCTCATAATTCGCCTATTGGACAGATGCTGAAACAAGTTCAGCATGACATTAAGAACCCTTAAGCTCTTCACCTTTTCAGCCCAAAAAACAACTGTTACCCTGAATTTATTTGACAAAGGGAACAGACTCATCAATTTGTCTATTGGACAGATGCTGAAACAAGTTCAGCATGACATTAAGAACCCTTAAGCTCTTCACCTTTTCACCTCTTAAACTTAATCCCAGCTTCTCAGCTTCTTTAAGCTCTTCAGTCAGCCTGATGCAAATCCGCTGTCTTGGATTTGCACAACTCATAATGCTTGAGTTTCATTTCGACATTTTGCTTTCGCAAAAGTCTTCATTTCACAGCATTATTCGAACAGACGGCGTTCCTTCACTTCGTTCAGTCAGCCTGATGCAAATCCGCTGTCTTGGATTATGCGGGTACGCATAGCCTTCTATTTCGCCTCAACATTTTTCTAACGAAAAAGTTTTAGCTCAATTCGGCTATTGCTCTTACGGGACTAGTCTTGCTCCGCAAGCCGTCGCCCTACCGCAAATCCGCAATAAAAAAGCCAAACGTAAGTCTGGCTTGAAAAGGAGGTCGAAATTTATGAAAACTTTTGTTATGCGAAAGTTTTGAAAGTTTGTTCGATATTTTTGTCGATAACTTTTTTAACAGCATCCATTTCGGTTTGAATTGCTTGTTGTTCTGTATCTAACTGTTTTAATTGTAATTCTAATGTTTTATCCGATTGATGGATTTCTTCTATTTTTGCATTTATTTGATCCAAAGCTAATTCATATTCTTGTGAATCTGCTTCGTATAAAACCATTGCCGCAGAATACTGAGCCTGATTTTTGTCTACAGTTTTACTGAATCCTGATGCTATTTGCTGCGGTCTGTCAGAAGGTTCATCTGCTTTCATATTTTCATCGGTTGGTTTAATATCATAAATTGCGCTGCTTTTTACGTTGGAGAATGTTTTCCACGCAGACATTGCATAGTTGTAAGCTTGAACATAAGCAGGAAGTTCATCTGTACCGTTTTTAGCTGCAAATATTCCTGTCTCAGAGTCCCAGGTATAGTTAGCATTTTCATCAACTACAGGTGCTAAAAATTGTACTTTACTTCCGCTTGAATCATAACCTGTTTTGTAAGTACAATAAGGTTTATTAGGCTCTGCTTTGCCGCTTTCCTCATCGTATAGAGGCATATTGAAGTCTGTAAATGTCGGTGCAGAACCTGCATAATACAAATACATATTATCCATTGATGTTTGATCTGCAGGAAATGCTGTAGGATTACTCCAATCAAATTTTGGAAAAGTTGGAGGATTAAGAATGTAAGTATACATAGAAGGAGTGGTTGGCGGTCTGAGTTGATTTAATTGGGAATATAAATCAGCTGATTGGTTAGCCAAAGCAGTTCTTGCCTGGTTCACCTGTTGACCTTGGAATTCTACGTTCGTTTGTCTTGCAGTTAAGCATAAAAATCTTGTTTGACTGGCTGATAAACCCATTGTCCTGACCTCTTTTTCATTAACTTGTACTTAGGTTATCGGCATTTTGAAAAAAACCTTTAGGATTTAGGGTTTTTATATTAAGAAATATTAACAAAAAGCTTTTTTATAATGACTTAAAATTCACTATTGGCAATGATTTTAGGCATATATTAACAAAATGATTTTAACGCTTTAATAAAGAGTTTTGTTAAGAATTGTTTACAAAAACCGTATAATTTTACCTTTGAAAACACTATCCCCATGCCGGGTTCCTGTGTGGCACAAAGCAGCCAATCATCACCTTTGGCAAGGATTTGCCCGTTTTTTGCTTCCATGAAACTTGTTTTAGTTCTATATTTTTTGTCATGTACTATAAAATAATTGTCGTTAAAGTCTACTATACTTGCTTTTTGGACTTTTAAGAAGTTATTTTTTGCCTTTATATAGCAGCATGCCCATGGGTCAAAACCCCTTATTTTGTTATACATTTCTCTTGCGGTCATGGAAAAATCTATATATATATCTTTATTAGTAATGCGTTTAAAATATGAGGCTTTGGATTCATCCTGCTTTATTGGCACTAAAGAAGCAGTTTCAATGCCGTCATAAAGCTCTTTAAGCGCTTTTCGCGCTGTTTGGGTACAGCGAAGTTTCAGACTGTAACCGTTATCATCGTCTAAAATCGGCACTTCCTTTTGAAGCAATATAGGACCTTCGTCATATTTTTCGGTCATTAGATGAAAAGTAACCCCTGTTGTTTTTTCACCTGCAACAATAGTTGATAAATAAGGGTTAGGACCTCTATGGGCAGGCAAAAGTGAGGGGTGAGCGTTAATTGTGCCAAGTTTCGGGGCTATAATAATTTCCTTTTTAAAACGCTCTCCCCAAGAACCCACAAGCACAATATCAGCATTCAGCTTTATAACTTCTTTTTTAAACTGCGGTGAGTTAACCTTTGGCGCTTTAATTTCGTATATTTTTTTGGATTTTGCTATCAGTCTGAAATCTGACGGTGCAAACCAGTTTTTGAAAAATTGAACCCATAAAGGCAATGATACGCTGTCATACCCTAAAAACCCCACGACCTTATGCCCTGCTTCCAAAGTTCCCAAGAGCAAAGACGCCGCCATTTCACCCGTTCCAACCACAATTACTTTTAACATATTTAGATTATATAAAATATAGTGTTAACGGGCAATCTGTTCCTATTTAAATTGTACATCTTCCCGGGCATGGGCTTGTTAAAAAATTTTTATTTGTTATTATGTATGTGGAAACTGTTTACTATGGCGGGTGTCGCCAAGTGGTTAAGGCCTCGGGTTGTGGTTCCGATATACGTGGGTTCAATTCCCATCACTCGCCCCATTTAAAATAAAAATGGCTCTCTTTAGAGGGTCTTTTTTATTTTGTTAGGTCGTTTGAAATAAGAACCCACACAAAACATGGTTTTGTTTTGGGTTCAAGCGGATTTTTGGTAGGGCGACGGCTTGCGTAGCAAGACTAGTCCCGTAAGAGCAAATAGTCGAATTAGGCGAAAACTTTTTCGTTAGAAAAATGTTGTAGCGAAATAGAAGGCTATGCGTACCCGAAAATCCAAGACATTCCCATCACTCGCTCCATTTAAATAAGAATGACTCTCTTTAGAGTGTCTTTTTTATTTTTAGCTCCGTAAGGGGCTTTTTTGCTGTTTATAGTTTAAGTTTTGGTAATAATATTGTCAAAAAAAGCAATTTTTCAGCTTCACGGGGTTTTACTGCAATAAAGCAGCAGGTTGACCATGAACAGTGTCAGTTTCAAATCAAATAACAATACAGAACAAAAGTTCGTAAACCAAAGCAGACCGCAGCAACAATATTATACAGCTCAATCGGTAAGGTCAAGCGATGATATAGGTACGGACTTGTTATACGGCTCGGCATTAGGTGTCGGGGCTTGGACTGTTGTGAGCCAAATCCAGAAATTCTTAAGCGGTAATTTTTTAAGCAAAATAATGATTTACTTCGGCAAGAAAATTGAGCAATCAAAGCTGCGTGATTTAATTAACTCAATGTATGAAAAATCAAATATAGGAAAATTCGGGGTTAAGACTGCGCTGGTAAAGAATATAAACGGTGATATAAATAATGCCTGCTATTCAATGAAAGACAAAATGGTATATTATACCAAAAATACTCTTTCTGCCCTTCCTCACGAATTAGGTCATGCAATTATTGATAACAAGACAAAGTTTATGAGCTTTTTGCAAAAGAATTTTTACGGCAAGCCGTTTATGATTTTCAACTATTTATTCTTAGCTGCTATGGGGCTTAATATTGCAAGTAAGCAATTGAGAAAGCAAGACGGCGGCAAATATGAACTTTTAGAAAAAACCAACAAATTTGTGGATAAACACTACACACTGATTGGTATGCTTGGATTTGCGCCTCTTCTTTTATCTGAATTCGGTGCTTCTGCCATTGCTGTATCGTATGCTATTAAAAATAAAAACTTTGGACGAGGCAACCTGATTAAATTAATTGCCAGCTATGCTGCTGCTTTTGGTACATATCTTATGGCTACTTTTGGAACTTTGTTCTTAACTGATAAGGGGCTTGAGCTTACTCAAAGAGGAAAAAGACAACAGCAGCAAAATATTGCGAAGGTTCGCAATAATGCTGCAAACAATATGAAAAATCAAATGAAAATAACAAATGAAGTTAAAAAACCGCCTGAAGCAAAGCCTCAAGAGAATAAATCCGCTGTCGTTGCTGTTATTAACAGACCGCTGCCGGATGTTTTCAAACAATTCGCTTTAAAACCCGCACAAATACATCATGAAAGTTAATTATTAATTATCCGGCTGTTACTCTTTTATAAAGGTTTTGCTTTCTGCTATACTTTAGGTAGTGTCAGTTATTAAATTTACTTATGCAACATATAGAAGAAATTTTACAAAAAGCCTCTGAGGCGCATAATTTATCGAAAGAAGAAATTCTTTTGCTTTTGCGGGAAGAAAAAAATCCCGGGCTTATTTTTCAAACTGCTGATGAGGTCAGGAAAAAATATATCGGTGATGAAATTCACCTGAGAGGATTGATAGAATTTTCAAATATTTGCAAATGTGATTGCATTTATTGCGGTTTAAGGTACGAGAATAAGCACCTTGAAAGATATCGTCTGAGCAAAGACGAAATCATAGACTTTGCGCGCAAAGGCGCTGAAATGGGCTATAAAACCGTTGTTATGCAATCAGGCGAAGATATTTATTTTAATACGGATTTAATGTGCGAAATAATAAAAGAGGTCAAAAAATTTGATTTAGCAATTACTCTCAGCATAGGTGAAAGAAGTTATGAAGATTACAAAGATTTTAAAGAAGCGGGCGCAGACAGGTATTTGCTTCGCATAGAAACTACGGACAAAGATTTATACAATACAATGCACCCTGATATGAGTTTTGATAATCGTCTGCAATGTTTAAAAAATCTCAAATCATTAGGATATGAAGTCGGTTCGGGGTGTCTTGTCGGATTGCCTGAACAAACTTTGTCTTCTTTGGCTGACGATATTTTCTTCTTTAAAAACAATGACTTTGATATGATAGGTATAGGACCTTTTATCCCCAACCCCAACACGCCTTTGGCGGGGTTTGAAGGACAGTATGATAATTTCACGTTAAGCCTGAAAGTTATGGCAATAACAAGGCTGCTGCTGCCTGATATAAATATTCCCGCCACAACGGCGATGGAGACGCTTAACCCCAATGGCAGAATTATTGCGCTAAAATCAGGCGCAAATGTTGTTATGCCTAATATTACGGAAGGCGACTACCGCAGAAAGTATGAAATCTACCCTAATAAAATCTGCATAAATGATACCCCGTCAAAATGCAGAGGCTGCATAAGCGGCAAAATCAATATGATCGGGCGCAAGGTATCTTCCGAATACGGGTTTAGGAAGAAGAATATAAAATCTTCTTAATCTTTTAAATTTTCAAAAAGTACGCTGCTTAAGTATCTTTCGCCTGTATCAGGTAAGATTACTACAATATTTTTGCCTTTGTTTTCTTCTTTTTTAGATAACTCTAATGCCGCCCACAAGGCTGCGCCTGAAGATATGCCTATTAACAACCCTTCTTCAAGCGCTGCCGCTCTCGCTGTTTTAATGGCGTCTTCGTTAGCTACGGTAATGATTTCATCAACCACGGTTTTATCAAACGTATCAGGCACAAACCCTGCTCCGATTCCCTGAATAAGATGGCTGCCCGGTTGACCTCCTGATAAAACAGGACTGGCAGCGGGTTCTACCGCAATGATTTTTATTGCAGGGTTTTGTTCTTTTAAAAATTTCCCTACCCCTGAAACAGTTCCGCCTGTGCCTACTCCTGAAACAAAAATATCTGTTTTTCCTTCGGTTTCTTTCCAGATTTCACGTGCAGTGGTTAAGTAGTGTATTTCCGGATTGGCAGGATTGTTAAACTGCTGCAGAATATAAGAATCCGATATTTGTTCATTTAATTTGTTTGCTTTTTCAATAGCGCCTTTCATCCCTTTTGCGCCTTCGGTTAAAACAAGCTGCGCACCGTAAGCTTTTAGGAGCATTCTTCGCTCTAAACTCATTGTTTCGGGCATTGTAAGGATAAGTTTATACCCTTTTACCGCAGCAATAAGAGCAAGTCCTATACCCGTATTTCCGCTTGTAGGTTCAATAAGTACGGTAATGCCGGGGGTGATTACCCCTTTTTTTTCGGCGTCTTCAATCATGCTTAAAGAAATCCTGTCTTTTACGGAGCCTGCAGGGTTAAAGGATTCAATTTTTGCAGCAATATTTGCAGCATTGTTTCGGTTTAACTTATTTATTTTTACTATGGGTGTATTGCCTATAAGTTGTGTTATGTCGGAATGTATGGTCATAAATTGTCTCCTTTAAGCTTTGGTTAATTGTAAATCTAAATCATGAAGCATTTTCAGGTCGTTTTCCTTTTCAACTCCGTTCGTTGTAAGGTAATTCCCTACAAGAATGCCGTTAATTCCCGCTTGCATGCCTAAATACTGATATTCTTGCGAAAACCTTGTACTTCTGCCGCCTGCGTACCTTAGTATTGTTTTTGGCATTGCTATTCTGAAAATACATATTGTCCTTAGAACTTCTTCTTCGGAAATTTTATCATAATAATTCTCCAGTTTGGTACCCTTGATGGGGTTTAAAATATTGACAGGAACTGTTTTAGGGTTTAATTCAGCCAAAGACAATGCCATCTCCACCCTGTCTTCCCTTGTTTCACCCATTCCCAAAATCACGCCTGTACAGGCTTCTATCCCGTATTTTTGCAAAGTTTTGATTGTATTTATTCTGTCTTGAAAATTATGAGTGGTACAGATTTCTTTGTGATAATTTTCTGATGTATTGATATTGTGGTTAAATCTTTTTACTCCTGCCTGTTTAATTTGTTTTATCTGCTCTTCTTCAAGAAGCCCCAAAGAAGCGCAGCAGTGTATTCCGTCAACTGATGCAACTGCCTTTATCATGTCTAAAACTTTGCCAAAGTCTTTGGTTTCAACGGTTCTGCCTGATGTTACAATACAAAATCTCGTAGCGCCGTTTTCTTTTGCCGCAAGCGCTGCCTGTTTTACTTTTTCAACTTCAAGCAAAGGATGGCATTCAATCTTTGCTTCGTTGTGGGCGCTTTGGGAACAGTATTTGCAGTTTTCTTGGCATTCACCTGTTTTTGCGCTGATAATAGAGCAGGCTTCTACAGTATTTTTAAAATGCTCTTTGGTAATTGCCGAGGATATTTTAACCAATTCCTCCAACTCCAAGTCATATAATTTTAATAATTCTTCCTTATTCATAATCTTTGCACCATTTGCAGTTTTTATTTCTTTCAAATTTTAGTTTTTTAAAGTTCATTTGTAATCCGTCAAAGACAAGCAATTGATTGGTCAAAAGCTCACCTGTTCCGAGAATAAGTTTAACAGCTTCCATAGATTCAACAGAGGCTATCATAGATACCGTAGGGCTTATAACTCCTTTTACAACATAAGCCTCCGGGTCCGCATCAGGCAGCAGGCATCTCAAACACGCACTTTTATGGGGCAAAACAGTAGTTACCTGACCCCTGAATTCCGTTACCCCGCCTGCTATTAAAGATTTATTCATCTTTAGTGCAATGTTATTTAGTAAAAATTTTGATTCAAAACTATCAAAACAATCTATGATTAAATCATATTCGCCGGCAATTGATTGATAATTATTTTCATCGAGCCTTACATTATAAGTCTTGATGTTAATATCGGGGTTAAATTCTTGTATCCAGTTTTTGGCAGAGTTTATTTTTGCCTGTCCGATATTTGCAAATTTATGAATATATTGTCTGTTTAAATTAGACAGCTCAAGAATATCATTGTCTACAATCCCGATAGTGCCGACTCCTGCAGCGGCAAGGTTTGCAATAACAGTTGACCCCAACCCGCCTGCACCGCAGATTAAAACTTTTGCACTCAGGAGTTTTGTTTGACCCTCTGCGCCTATTTCATTGATTAATATATTTCTGTCATATCTTATCAATTCGTTATTCCCTTATAATCTATAAGACTTTATCAATAATTCCGCCGCCTAAGACTGTATCGCCTTCATATAACACGACGGCTTGCCCGGGAGCAATGGAATTTTGCATATTTGTAAATGTAACTTCTATATCATCATTTGCCAAAGGAGTCACCGTTACTTCTGCCGGTTCCTGAGTGGAGCGGATTTTTGCGAAACATCGAAGTTCCTTCTCAGGTTTATCATACCCTATCCAATTCATTTTGACAGCAATAAGTTTGTCGTTCATGGTTTTGTCTTTAAAACCGACGACAACTTCATTTGTATCTTTTTTAAGCTCAATTACATAAAGCGCTTCCGTAGAGCTGATACCAAGCCCTTTTCTCTGTCCGATTGTGAAATTCCATATTCCGTTATGGGTTCCTAAAATATTGCCTTTTGTATCCGTAATATTTCCTGTTTTGTTTTCGACCTGCAAAAGCCGGTTATAATCGCCCTCATAAAAATCCTGACTGTCGGGTTTATCCGCAACGCTCAACTCTTGGGATTTTGCAATTTCTCTTATTTCGGATTTTTCAAATCCGCCTAACGGTAAAAGAATATTTTTCAACTGTTCCTGATTTAATCTGTGCAAGAAATACGACTGGTCTTTTTTAGGGTTTATTCCTCTTTTTAAAAGGAGTTGCCCGTTGTTGCCCTGTTCAATTCTTGCATAGTGTCCTGTAGCGAATTTATCAAATTCAATACCGTTAAGTTTTGCAAGGCGGGGTAAAACATCAAACTTGATAAGTGCGTTACACCAAATGCAAGGGTTCGGGGTTCTTCCGTGCAAATATTCTTTTTTAAAATTTTCAAGCACAATTTCCTGATATTGCTTTGCACAATCAAAAACGTGAAATTCTATACCTATCTGTTCACAAATTTTTTTTGCGGCTTCAATATCTTCTTTCTCATCAGGTCCAAGACAAGCTCCATGAGCTTTTTTCGGCAGTTTATCCAGCTCCTCCTGAATTTGCTTATAAATACCGCCCTTACCCCAAATAGCCATTGTTGCTCCAATGACCCGGTGTCCTTGTTCCTTCAGTAATATTGCTGTTGTTGATGAATCAACACCGCCTGACATACCGACAAGTACTTTCACTTAACCCCCTCCGGTAAAACCGACTAACTCTATAGTGTCGCTTTCTTGAAGCGGTTCTGAGGCATAGTCTTCTTTGTTAATAATTTTTAAATTCTTTTCAATCACAAACATTGTGCCTGCAATTTTTCTCTCTACAATAAAATCCGCTATTGTATCAGAGTTATATAATTCTACTTCTTTGCCGTTAACGGTTATTTTCATTAAAAGTTCCCTCCTCAATAAAATCTGTCAGTTTTTCAGCTATGATTGCATGAGCTTGCGCACAATAATGCAGCCCGTCTTGTTCTGACGGCGATACAAATTCATTAAAGTCTATAATTTCACAATGGCTTGCTTGTGCAATTTGCTTATATATCTGACCTATTTGTTTTGATTTATCAATTGAATTTCGGTCAAACTGGTGGGCAAAAGCACCGTTCAAGATATCTTCGCTTAAAATTACAGGCGGCACAATAATAATTCTTGCACCGGGGTGGAATTTTTTAACCGTTGCAATAAGAGTCAGCAACCCTTTTTCAACAATCTCCCAATCTATATGAAAAGATGTCTGTAAATCGTTTGTTCCAAGCGCTAATATTGCAATATCAATATCCGAATATTCTCTCAGGCAAACAGGTAAATACTTTTGACCGTTTTGGATAAATCCGCAAGGGTTATAGGCAAATCCTGTCCTGTTATTACAGCCTTCTTCAATAATTTCATAGTCATTGCCAAGCAACTTCACAAGCAAAGCTGTCCAGCGGGTTGTTTTGTTGTATCTGCCCGAGTTTTCGGGGTTATAGCCGTATGTATTTGAATCTCCATAGCATAGTATTTTTTTCATAGAAGAACCTTGATTTTTTGCTTTCCTTATTTTTTATGCCATACCATAACATACTACAAACACTAAATTTTTACAAGATTAGAGTATTGACATTTTATTTTTTTATTTAATATAATATGTTATGAGCATGAATGTAAAATTAAATCAAAATATGTATTGTTGTTGTCAGTTCTTGAAATTAAGGACTTAGTCAACGCTGCAAAGATTTTTCGATATTGAAAAGGGTCCTTAATAAATTTTAAGGACTTTTTTTTGTGAAGAATTTTAGTAAAGGAACGTTAGAAATGATAAAAGTGAAGGCAGAAAATAATTATTCAAAACCCAATTTTAGAGGGGTGTTGGACACTACATTAACAAAAGGACTGGCAATTCTTGATACAAAACCAATGATTAACGCTTCTGTGATTGATGTGTTTGCAATGGATATACCAAGACCTATTGTAGAGTATAGAGAAAGAAACAAATATGCAGCTGCAGAGATGGCATTTAGGGAATTTACGGGAACTTTTATAGCCTGCTTTTCCGCCGGGTTATTCGGGCAATTGATAAATAAAGCAGCGTCCAAATTTGTACAGCCAAAAGTAAAAGTAAATAACAATTCCTGGGCATCCAACAATATTCTTGATGTATTAAATAATGTTTGGAACACTTCAAATAAGACAGCAAAAGGCTATGTAGAGAACCTTTTATCATCTTTATCAGGCTTTAGCAAGGATAAAAATATAAACTGGAATGAAATTAACTGGGACAAAATCCGGTGGTATGACAAAGATGCCTGGCAAAAATTCAAATGGGGTAATAAAGAATTTGAAAATATTCATACCTCACTCAAATCACATCAAAGTATATCAGAAGGATTAACAAGGTTAATAACGGACAAAACCGTCAGCGGGAATGACTCAAAAAACCTGCTGGAAATCATAACCCACAGAATAATTAATGCAACTTTGTCAGAAAATAACATAACCGTTAAAAACGGCGGGAAATCTGTTACAAGTACTATACATAACGTTCTTAGAGATACCATAGATGCAGGGCAAAATATATTCAACTCTTCCGATACGGAAACAATACTCAAAAAATTAAAAGCGCTAAACAGTATCAAAACCTTTGGTGCAATTTCATTATCTATCGGGCTTGCACTTACAAATCAGGCGTTAAACCGATATATTACAAAAAAACGCACAGGCACTGCGGCATTTGTAGGGAATATGGATTATCTTTCGGACTTAAACACCCAAAACAAGAGAGAAGACAAGAAAAAGAACTTAAACCTTTATAAACTTCTTGCAGGCAGCGGATTTATTTTAATGCTTGTGAAGGTGATGAACATTAACAGTTTAAAAGATTTGGTGAAGCGTTTAGAACTTACCGGACCTGCAACAAGCGGGCATGCTATCAAAGTTGTCTTTGGAGCGCTTGTTTTGGGCAGGATTTTGGCATCAAAAGACAAGACAGAGTTAAGAGAAACTGTATTCAGAGATTATATGGGATTTCTTAACTGGCTTGTTTTAGGCGGTTTTGTGGCAAAAGGTGTTGCCCAAATTTTAGACCCTAAAAAAGAAAATCTGTTCAATATCTCAAAACCGGGAAAAGGTATCTCGCACTGGTTGAAAAATATTTCCCTGAAAACCCATGCGGAAATAACGGCTCAAGGCGGTAAGCTCGTGAAAGAAAATATCAGAAAATTAAACATAGCGCATATTTCAGGGCTTGCATATTCGCTTTTGATGCTTGGAATTATATTGCCAAAGCTAAACATTGCAATGACCAAAAAAAATCAAACAAAAACCAAACCGCCTCAAGCAGTTCCATTGGATATAAACAAGTATATGCCCGTTTATTTCAAAAAATAAGTATCTTATGGTATAACATAAAATATTAGGCAGGCATGATTACAGGCAAAAAATGAAAGAACTTACCCAAAGTCTTGAGAAATATTTGCACACTGTTTATGAATTGGTGCAAAAAAATTCCGCAGCGAGAGTAAAAGACGTAGCGGCAAAAATGCAGGTGGGCGCATCCTCAACTTCAGAGGCCGTTAAGGCACTTGCAAAAAAAGGCTACCTTAAATACGAACCTTACGGTTTAATTACAATGACGTCCAAGGGGCAAAAAATTGTCGAAGAAAAGATAAACAGGCATCAAACTATCCGTACATTTTTAGAAACGGTGCTTATGATGAAGCCTGAAGAAATTGAAACCTCTGCTAATAATATAGAATTTTCCATGACGGAAGATGTTTTAAAAAGGTTTGTTGAATTTCTTACTTTTATGCAGACTTGCACGTGCAAAGAACCTAAGTGGATTAAGAGCTTTCAATATTTTGTCAATGAGGGCAAAATGCAGGAGAAGTGCAACACCTGTATAAAGAATAAAGACACCTTCGACAACAGCCATTGCTGCGGCTGCGGAGTGTAAAAAATTTTGCATTAAAAAGAGTGCCATCAGCACTCTTTTTAATACTTTTATTATACTTCAACAGAAAAAGTGTTTTCTATTGGTTTATCAAGGAGCTTTTCAAGTTTTTCAGACGATGGTTTAGGAGGTGCTGTCTTTGGGGCAGCGTCATCTGTCGGCTTAGATTGACTAAATAATGACGTATGTAGCTTATAATTATTGTAGTCAGTACCTTCAGGCTTTGCTATCCCTTTTTCTAACAATGCTTCATAAACTTCGGGATATTGTTGTGATACTCGTTTGAAATCACCTTTTTTAGCCTCTGCTCTTATTGCAGCACTGCCTATTTTACTAAAATCAACTGCACCCACTTCTGACATAATTTTCTCCTTTTCTAATTTCTAACTCTGCATGAAAAATTGATATGTTTAAATAAACAATTTTTGAACAAAAAAATTGCCATTGGTATTTTCAGGTTTAAAAACTTATTATTTAACTTTTTTCTGCATACGCTTAACCACAAGGCAAGCGAGGAAAAAATACAACACACAAAGTCCGACCAAAAGCCAAAAATCACCCTGAACCTGCCAAAAGCTTGCGCCCATCTGGTTTATTTTTATCAAGCCGTTTATGGCGGGGGTAGCGGGCATGAATTTTGAAAATACAAGTAGTCCGAAAGGTATGCTTTCTGTGGGCCAGACAAACCCCGGCAAAAATATCAGCGGAACAGAAGTAACAACAAGCGCCATCAAAGAACTTTCTCTGCCGGTATAAAAGAACACCAATAATTGCCCCAAAAATGCGGTAGCAAAAAGAAACGGTAAAAAAAGTAAAATCATTGGTATTATGTTATAGCTCATATCATAAACAAGAAACGCCGGCGGTATCAAAAAATATATCAGCGTATAAACTGTATAAATTGATGTATAAGCCAGACTTTTGCCAAACACTATTTCTATGGGATTATCGCTGAATTCGTTAACCTTATCCGACTTAACCTCAACAGCACCGTCTTTTGACCATTCTTTGCAGCCTTTAAGCCTTTCCTTTAATGTTCCGCCTAAAATCCCCGCGCCTATCAGCATAGTCTGCTGCAATATTAAAATTAATACAATCGGATAAAGGTAATTTTGGTAACTTGATACAGGGTTATAAAGCGGCATATCAACAAATTCAAACGGCAGTTTCATACTTATTGCCTGCTGTTTGCTTAAGCCCTTTTTCATAAGGCTTCCTATCTCTATTTTTGCCCCAAAAGATGTTGCAGTAGTGATAATTCCCGTTGCAACCTGCTTGTATATAATTAAAAAAGCGCTATCTTCATAAGAAGTAATAAAAGAATGCCCGCCTCTTAAAATATCTTTTTCAAAGCCCTTTGGAATAACGATAAACGACTTGATTTTATCACGGTAATATTCTTCTTTTGCAGCGTCAATATCTATAGGTTCGGAAGTAACTTTTATAAATTCATTGCTGTCTAAATTTCTTATAAATTCTCTTGAAAAAGAACTGTTATCAAAATCCACCACACCCAGAGGTACTTCCCTCAAAATATGCGTAGAAAAAGGGATAGTATAAAACAACGAATACATAAAAATCCCAAGCACCATCACAAGCATACTGCCTTTGTCTGTCATCATATTTTTAAATTCTGATTGAAATATGCGCCAAAGATTTTTCATAGCTGATACCACAAACTTTCATCCTGAGCGTGCTTTTTTAATAACGGTAAAAAGAAGAACCCAAAAGCTGCCAAAGCCAACATCCAAACAACATAAATAACATCGTACTTTGGTGCAAAACCTCTCATCATTTGGTCTATTACAAGATTTACATATGGTCTTATAGGTAATAATGCGCTGTAAAATTGTGCAAAAGGCGGCATTGCCATAGCAGGATAAGTCATTCCCGCAAAAGTCAACCCCAATGAAGTATAAAAAGCACCGCTGCTCAGTGCAAACCTTAAATTAGACAACACTGCGACAAAAATAACTCCTGCCATTTGATATGCAAGTATAAAGCAAAAAGTTCCCAAAGTTAAAAAAATCAGGTTAGCTTCAAACGGAGCGCTGTAAGCTAAAACGTAGGTGCCGTAGGCAATCGTCATCAATACTAAAAAACAAACCATATAAACCGCAAGTTTGCCAAAAACTGCCGCAAATATGGAATTATTTGCGGTTTCAAGCCATTCTTTTGTTGTTCCCTCTTTAAACTCAACCCCCAATGACCAGATTACCAGGAATATTATAATAATCTGAAAAGTATGCGCAAAAGCCGCATAGGACAAAAAGTAAGAGTAATTCAAATAAGGGTTTGAATGTATATGTTCATCTACCCTTATAAGGTTTATTTTTGCCATCGCAGCGTCTTTTGGAAGCCCTTTTTTCATCTGTATTTTTAGCGTAATGCCTGCCATGACGCTTTGTATGGCGGTTTGAACTTCTTTTGTTATAACTCCTCCGATTAAAATTGCCTGATTGTTGTAGTAATAAACAAGCTGCGGGCGGGTTCCCCGTGTTATATCCCGTTTGAAATCCTTTGGAATATACACCAGCGCATAAGCATTTCCGCCTGAAATCAGTTCTTTGCCTTCTTTTAAATCGGCAACCCTGTATTTGACCTCACAGGCAGGCGTTGCATCAATCATTCTTACAATCTTTCTTGAAAGATTGCTGTTGTCCATATCCAGAACCGCTACGGGTAAATCCGTCGCGGAACCCGCCAAAAAAGTAAACGCTATAACAAAACATACGAACAGGGGCGCTATAAATAAAATCACAAGGATAAAAGGGTTTGCAGCCAGTTTTTTAACTTCTCTTTTTGACGTTTTGACAAAAGCGTTCATAATGCTTAGTTCTTTCCGACTTTGTTCCAATCAGCGATAGCGCTCATGCCTGCTCTAAGTCCTTCGGGCGGAGTAACGGGGCGGGCATGGATTTCAAAAGTTTTTAAATCAAAATCGCCTCTGACTTTGGTAGCTCTCCAAGTGGCAAAATTACCGAGTACGGAAATATAATCGACTTTAACTTTTACGGGTTCTTTGCCCACTGCGGGAATTGTTACGTCAAATTCACTGCCCATTTTGATTTTTGACAACAAATCTTCTCTTAAATTAAACACTACCCAGTTATCATTAATATCAACAATCGTAATAATTGTGTACCCCGCACCGACAAGTTCGCCCTCTTCGACCGCAATATCGGTAATCTGACCGGAAATCGGAGTTTTGATTTGGTTCTCCTGCAGGTAAGAATTTACCTCTTGAACAACCCCTTGCGCTTTTCTTACGTTAGCGCCCGCAAGGATTTTTTCCTCGTATCTCGAGCCTGTAACATACATTTGCAGGTTTGCTCTTGCAGCTTCGACGGTTTTTTGTGCGGTTTTATACCGGGTTGATATTTCATCAAGTTTTTGGGCGGCAATAACCCCCTCTTCATTTAGCTTTTTCATGCGTGTATAAGTCTTTTGCGCCAGCTCAAAGTCAGCTTGAGCCTGATTTAGCGAGCTTAAAGCCATTTCTTTCTGTTCTTGTCTTGCACCGTTGTCTATCGCCAGTTTTTGAGCTTCCGCCGCTTCCAGTGCGGCTGTTGATTGTTGTGATTTTGCAAAAATATCCGGGGTGTCTAAAGTGATTAAAACATCGCCGGCTTTTACCATATCGCCTTTTTTAACATGGATTTGTTTTATCCTGCCCGTAATTTTTGAGGATAGGTCAACGGTTTTAGTGTCTACTTCCCCCTGAATTACCATTTGTGCATTATTTTTCATCACGGCAAGGGTTAAAATTATTATTGAAACCGCAACCGCTATAATGGAGGAAATAATTATTAAAGACTTTTTATTCATAACAGCTCCTTATTTAAGACTTAAAGATGTTCTTCACGGGAATTTTTTATGTATTGCAAAATTCCTTCCGCACTGCCGTTTGTACTCAACAATTCCGCAAGCATTACATCATAATTATACAGCGCATTTAAACGCTGGATTTTTACGCTCGAAAGCGCGGTCTGCGCGTCAATCACCGCTAAAGATGTTCCCACCCCTTCTTGAAATGCCAGCGCAGCCGTTCTTAGCGCTTCTTGCGCACTTTCAACGGATTGGTCGGTACTTTCGTACTGTTCCTTGTATTTGAAAACTTCGTTGTAATTTTTGGTAACTAAGCTTTCTATGTTGTTTTTTGTATCTATGGTTTCATATTTAACCTGTTTTCTCACAGCATCAGCGGCTTTCAGGTTATTATACCTGCTAAACCCGTCAAAAAGAAGCATATCAGCCTTAGCCCCTACCGCAAAAGTCGGAATTTGGTGCGATAAATTGCTTGCACCTAAAATATCGTATGCAAAAAGGCTTACTGTCGGAGAATAATTGGCGGCTTTGCTTCTGTAGTTAGCCTGAGCCAGTTTTGCTTTTGCTTCCATTTGCTTAAGATTGGGGTTATCCTTCATTGCAGCTTGCTTAAAGTCCGCAAGTTTCGGCAGCGCCTGTTCATAAATAAACAGGCATGAGCAGGGGGCGACTTTTACACCTGTAAGGTCAATATTATCAGCCTTAATCAGGGTTTTTAAGCCCTCTTCTATAATATCGGCATCTTTAAGCGCGGTATTATAATCACGCTGCGCCTGTCTGTGTGCAACTTGTGCGTGCAGCCTTTCTGATTTTGGGATTATACCTTGAGCTTCAAGTTTTTTCGCATCCTCAAGGTGTTGTTTGGTTGTATCTGCAACCTGTTTTTTTACTTCTACAACATCGGCTGCAAATTTCAAGCCGTAATATCTTTTTATAAGTTCGATTATAAGTTCGTTTGTCAAGACGCGGTATTTTTGGTTTGAACTTTCAAGCTTGGCTCTTGCCGCTGAATTAAGCGCAAGGATTTTGCCCCCGGTAAATATATTCCATGTTGCCCCGACACTCGTTAGCCAAAGGTCTTGATTTTGCAGCGTTGTGGGAGGAACATTAATCAATGTGCCGCCCAGGCGAAGAGGAGCCGTTTCTACCGCAATATCTTCGTTAAAATGAATATAAGTCGTATTTATACCTATCTTTGGCAAAAATTCCCCAACCGCGGCATTTTTTTCATATTTTTTTGCGTTAATCTCTTCTAATACAGCTTTGATAGCGTTGTTATTTGTCATCATTAATTCGTATGCCGTTGCAAAATTCAAATCAACTTTTTCAATTTGCGCATTCTTTACTTCCCCGGCTAAAGCGCCATAGCAGTTAATTAAAAAAACCGCTATAAAAGATAATATTACTGTTTTACTTTTGCCTGCCATGTATAACTCCTGCGATTTAAAAATTAAATATTAATCGGTTGATATTATAACGTGTTGACATACTAACACGAGGTTGTTATAATTACAAGCAGTTATTAAAAGTTTTTTATAAATGGAAAAAATCAAAGTAAAACATTATACCGATACATTTATTTATTCGATAGAGCAAACTTTAAAGTGCTTTAAACTTGCGGCTGTGCAGTATTTTAACTCCTTGAATATAGGCACTACGGCAGAGCAGTTTATTGTGCTTGATACTATTTACTGCAATGACGGTATTTGCCAGAGAGATTTGGCAAAATTAATGTTGAAGGATAAATCAAACATTAACAGGCTTATAAATATTCTTGAAGAAAATAAGTTTACAAAACGCTCAATAGGCAGAAAACAAAACAGGTTGGTAAATCAGATTTTTATAACTCCAAAAGGCAAAAAATTAATTGAAGATACTATGCCGCAGGTTAAAGAGTTTCTTTTAAGCCTTATGGAGCATATTTCCGCAAAGGAGATTGAACAGGTTCATACATTAACCGAAAAGTTCAGGAAAGATTTAATGAACGCCGTCAACTTCAACATATAAATAATACAGAAGTTTTGTAAAGAATTTGGTTCTTATAGCAAAAAATAATCTTTTTGGGTTTAAAATCAGAACAGGCAAAACCAAAGGAAAATACCATGCATATTCAAAAAATAAATCAGACACAGGCATTCAGCGGTTTATGGGGCGATAAAAGTATTAGTAATCAAACCAAACCATCCGAATATCAATACAAAATGACCAGTTACGAGTATTATCCGTTTGAAAACGAAATTCTTGAACATCCTGACACATTTGAAGCTTCATATGCAAAATTACCCAAAACCGTTCGTGTGCCTAAAGGCAGCAATGGCTGCGATGAATATCACAAAATTGACGTACAAGCGTCGCTTCCTTTTACGCAGGAAGAGTATGAAAGTTATAAAAACGGCACTTTAAAAAGCAGTCTGACAAAAGATTTAATCAGGGCTTATGCCGGATTTACCGAGAATCCCCCTGTGTAAATCACACCGATAATGCGACTATCGTTGAAGCGGCTCCCAGTCCTTGTCCGCGAACTTTAGGTGTAAATTACGCCGGCAATACGACCAGAGTTGAAGGTCTAAAGAATCTTTTTTCTCATCAATCTCATAACAATATTTGACGGGCGTACGGTTAAACCCTCTTAAGTGCATTGCTTGCATAACGCCTGAAGAATCACCGCTGTCTCTATCGTAAAAGCCTATTATGAGCAGTGAGTTGTTGTTAAGTCTTTCCTGTATTTTGTCCAATAATTCCGCCTGTTTTCTTCCGGGGAAATAAGGCCAAACATTGCGCAGCATCAAAACACTGTTATTTTGTTCCAAATTATCTATGTCTTTGTGGACGTCTCCCGTGTGAAACCGGACTTTGTCTTTTAATTCTTTTCTGACTTTAAAAATACAATTTTTTCCGTCCGACGGTTTTGCCTGATTTAAATATGCGCCAAGATTATTTGATGTTGCTTTATTAATATTTTTTTCATCATCACATGTTCCTTCTATAATACCTTCCTCAGTTTGTTCCAGAATTTTTGCGTCATAATCTACGGCAATAATAGGAAAGAATTTCTCCGCTTTTTTAGGTCCGAGTTTTTCTAAAAGCAGCATAGCCAAAGAATAAGGCTCTGAACCGTCAGAGCAGGCATAACAATAAACATTGACTTTTGGTACATCTTTGTATTTTTGGTCCAAAAGTTTTACAAGCTGCGCCCATTCTAAATCATTTCTGAAAAAACAGGTTGTATTACGATGAACAATTTGTCCGGTTTCATCGTATACTCCCCTTGCATTGGAGCCAAAAACCGGAGAATTTTTATAACATGTGTTTAACGGTATAATTTTCATACACATTATAAATTTGCTGAAAAAATTTTTTTGTTATTTTTAACAAACAAGGCTTTTTCTTATGTTACAATTTTAAATAAAGGAGAATTGTTGTATGAAAAAGATATTTGCAGTTTTTTTGGTTTTAATTTTAAATTTTTACATAGCTTTGCCGGGCTTGGCAATATCAGAAACAGATAATCTGCAAATACAAAAGAAATCACATCATTTGCACAGCCGCTTATCCAAAACTTATGTTGGCGAAGTTTATAAGATAAAAAATTCTTCTTCTGCTCCGGTAACGCTTGAAACTATAGCGCTGCACGATGTTGTTTCAGGTAAAGCCGCTTATTTTTCGGTAAGGAGAACCGCTATTAAGCAAACTATGGTAGTCTTGGGTACAGGTCTTGCGCTTGCAATACCCACATTGTTTATCTCCGCAATAATTAGTGTAATCGCTGTTCCTTTTGTTGTTGTAGGTAATTTTTGCGGAAACAGAGGCGCTGATATGGAGGGGGCAAGATATTCCAAAAATACCGAACTGGAAGAAGCATTGGTTTTGCAGCCCGGTGAAGTTTACGAAATAAAAACCCTGAAAGCAAGAGGTACAACGCCGAAATTAAGCGTTATTTATTCTGTGGACGGCGAAAGATATACTATTGAAAAGGATTAAGAATGGAAAATTTTAACGGTAAAACTCCGCATTGTGAACTTGAAAAGGAATTATTTTTACAGGTTGAAGCTAATACGCCTGAATACATTAAAAAAGATGAATTGTTTGATATAAGAAACCCCGAAGCGTTTGAATTTGTTCTAAAAAAAGAACATCTGGAAAAATATGACGCACAATTAAACCCCGCAGGGTTAGGACTGGGCGAATGGTTTGAAAATTATGAAAAAGAAGCGAAGGTTTCAACCGCCGGCATAAGAGGACCTCAAAATATTTTGTATCCGCAGGATACAAGATTTCCGATTAACAAAGCGGGCATAATGCTTGCTACAATCGGCAAAGCTCTTAGCGCACTGCAAAAGCATCCTGACGGAGAACTGCATAAAATTTTAGGAGGCGAAGTCCGCTACAACACAATAGAATACCTCGATATTATATCCAGATTACAGGCGCAGTTTGGAATTAAAACCCATATTCCCGTAGATAAAGCCGCTATACCTATTTGGATGGCATCGTTTTTGGCTTTTAAACTGGACTTGCTTGGCGGTGAATATATTACTTCAAGCCACGGTATAAGCGTAAAAAACGCTACAAAAGACTTGAATGACCAGGGCAGTCAATATTTGCCGGAAGAATCAATGGAATTCGTTAATAAAATCAAAGAAATTTTTAACGAAACAGAAAAAAACGGACAATATGTTATTAAATTTTCTTCCGCCGATAACCCTAATATTGACGAAAAATTAATGAAAGAGCTTGATAACGGCGCAGCGCTTTATGTTGAATATTTAAAAGACAGCGTTGCAACCCTTAATAATCTTGAAGAGATTTCAACCCTTAAAAATAAAGTTATTATTGAAAATGTAGGCGGAAGCGCATATCATACGTTAAGCAAAATCCTGAAAGAGCTTAATATTGCGGATAATTTTGAATGGCTGCATAAGGAAGAATCCCCGTTTTTCCACTCTATAGGTAAATATGACCACGACCCTAAAGGCAACAAGACTTTTTATGATTATTCGGTAGATGCAACGGTTGTGGCAAAAGATGAAAACAACAAACCTTTTATGCCCGTTATTAAGAGCCTTAATTACGGTAAGGTTTTGGCGGATAAACCCTTGGGAACAGTTGTTTTAATTACAGACCCCGACCATGACAGGCTTACTGTTACTCAAATAGAAAGCAGTGAAAATATCCCTGCGCTAAAAGCTTTGGGAGTAGATTTTACCGAACTTTCACAGGGAAGAATACTTTGTGTTTATACTGCCAATCAGGGGTTTTTAATGCTGATGGATTTTTGGGCAAAACAGCTGCAAAATGCAGGGAAGTTTGATAACCATCCCAGGTTTATTATAAAAACAACAGCCTCTGCCCTTTCCTGGGATGAATGGGCTGCAAATAACGGCGTAAAAGTTGTGAATGTTCCCGTAGGATTTAAAGAAATCGCCAATGTTCTTAAAAAGGCGGAAAAACAGATTGCCGAAAATAAACCCGTAACAATAACCGATGTTTTCAATGAAAAGATTGAGTTGGGAGTCAACCCGAGATTAATCTTTGGCGGTGAAGAATCAGGCGGTATGATAATAGGACCGGAAAAGCTTATAAAAAGCAAAAATGGCAGAACCGCCCTTGCCATGAGAGAAAAAAGCGCTGCAGAAGCCATTATTGTAGCCTCTGCGTTAGTTGCTTCTTTGGAAAAACAAGGTAAGACCCTTTCCGATAACTTAAAAGAAGTGTTTGAAGAAAATAAAATCACGGGCAAATTTGACGTCAGAGAAGATATAAGCTACTACAACGAAAGTGAAAGCAATATTGAAAAATTAAAACTTTCCAAAAAAGAAGGTGAAGCAAAACGTACGAAAAATGACCTTTTTTACCTTACTCTGGCTTTGGCGAAATTTGACGGCTTGATAAACATTGGGCAGGTTAGAAAAATTTTGCAGGATGTGTTTAAGGAGCTGGATTTTTCCGCTCTTGAAGATATTAAATTTACAGGCGACGGTTCTTATCTGGTTTTTGCGGATAAATACGTGGAAATAAGGCCTTCAGGTACGGATGCCAAAACAAAGGCTTATGCGTCCGGATTATCTAAAGAAGAGCTTTCAAAGTATGCCATAGCGCTTGGAAACTATTCAGGTGAGCGCAGCGAAATATTTAACAGTTTAATTAGCGATGATTACTACAAAAAAGCAAAAACGTACTCACAAAATTTGTATCAAATTTGGTCTGATAAAAAAGACTAAATCTACGACTTGAGTTAGAGAAATTTCTATATTCCGTTTAATATTAAAAAAGCAAAAACACCGTTATTATTATATCATAGGATGTGTGTTAGGAGAATTATGGATAATTCTAAGCGTCTTCGCTATAAAGACGGGAATTTGATATTAGACCTGAATACAAATATTGGGAATTTACTTGCGTTTCAGCTGCTGTTCCTTAGGATTAAGCATGCTAAATGTGATAAAAACTTAATGATAAATACCGAATATTTAAGATGCTTGAATAACAGTACGATAAAATTTTTGCAAAAATTAAAAACTCTGACCCCTGAGCGTACAATAGTTTTTTATAACCTTAGCCCCGTCAATCACTGTATTTTTAACTTATTGGAATTGGATAAATGCTTTCAGCTGTACATTAATGAGGAAGCTGCTCTTGAAGAAATGAAACCTATAGTGAACAGACGTTTTAAAGTTGTTTAAACGGCAGCATTATTTACTTTAATCAATAGAAGACTTGACAATTTATTAAATTGGTATTATAGTACTAATATACTAATTTAACAAAAGGAAATAAAAATGCTTAAAATGACTGAGGCATCAGCAATAGCATTACACTCTCTAATATATATAGCTGGAAGAAAAGAAAAAGTATCTTCGCTTAAAGAAATTGCAAAAAAATTCGATATATCCGAAAATCATCTTTCTAAAGTCTTGCAAAGGCTTGTAAAAGAAGGAATTATCACCTCTTCTAAAGGTCCTAAAGGTGGATTTTTAATAGTTCCGAGGAAACGAAATATTTCGTTTCTTGAGGTATATGAAATTATTGAAGGCAGGGTTAAAATAAACAATTGTTTGTTTAATTCTAACTCTAATTCAAATGATTGTTCGGACTGCATTATGGATGATTTACTTACACGGTTGAATAATGAATTTATTTCTTATATGAAAACCCATAAGATATCTGATTTTTCGTTTTAGTACAAGGAGGAATTTATGAAGCGAAATATTATTACAATAAATGAAGAAAAATGTAACGGCTGCGGGGCTTGTGTTCCTGATTGTCCGGAAGGTGCGCTGCAAATTATAGACGGCAAAGCAAGACTGGTAAGTGATTTGTTTTGTGATGGTCTTGGCGCTTGTATAAAGGCTTGTCCGCAAGATGCTATGCATGTAGAGGAGCGTGAAGCCGAACCTTATGATGAATATAAAGTTATGGAAAATATTATTGCAGGCGGAAAAAATGTTATTATTGCGCATCTTAAACACCTCAAAGAACATGGGGAAAATAAGCTGTTTGAACAGGCGATAGATGCTCTTAAGCAGGCAAATATTGAAGTTCCTCCGCTTGAAGACAAACCTTTTCAAGGCTGCCCCGGGATGATGCAGAAGGATTTAAGGCATAAAACAGATAATACTGCCCCGAATGCAGATGTCGTAATGCAATCAGAGCTGAATAACTGGCCTATACAGCTTAAACTGCTAAATCCTAACGCCCCTTATTTGGCTAAAGCTGATTTGATAATAGCTGCAGATTGTACTGCTTTTGCGTATGCAAATTTTCACTCTAAATTTTTAAAAAATAAAGTACTTATGATGCTTTGCCCTAAGCTTGATACTGATATTAATTTATATATCGAAAAACTTGCGGATATATTTGAAAAACAGGATATTCAATCAATAACCCTGGTGCATATGGAGGTACCATGCTGCGGTGGTGTGGAAGTTATCGTAAAAAGGGCATTGGAACAAGCAGGCAAGTATATTTTGGTGAAAGATTATACAGTGTCAATCGATGGAGAACTTATTTAACAAGATAAAATTGTTACAGCTTCCAACAAAGGCTGCCGCTGTTTTGAGCGGGTCTTTTGCAGTTGCTTTAAGCACTTGTAAAAAAATATTTTTAGTATAGTATAAGAGAACAGTAACGGCTCCAAGACAGCCCCCATATTTGAAAACTAAATAATCATGCCTGAGTGGCGAGCGGATTTTCGGTAGGGCGACGGCTTGCGAAGCAAGACTAGTCCCGTAAGAGCAAATAGCCGAATGCAGTGGAAACTTTTTCGTAAGAAAAATGTTGAAGCGAAATGGCAGGCTATGCGTACCCGAATAATCCAAGACAGCCCCCCATATTTGAAAATTAAATAATCATGCCTGAGTGGCGAAATTGGTAGACGCAGTAGACTCAAAATCTACCGTGGTTCACCCCACGTGCCGGTTCGATTCCGGCCTTAGGCAAATTTAAACCTCACTTATAAAGTGAGGTTTTTTAATATCCGTTAACCCTCACCGGCAAGCCGGTTTACCTGTCTTGATTTTTCACGCTTACGCTAAAAATCAAGAGTGGCACCCATCAAACTACGGTTCATTCTTCACCTTGTTTGATGTGCGAACTCTGCCTTAGGCAAACTTTAACCCCACAAATAAAGTGGGGTTTTGTGATTTTATAAAACAATCAATAAAAATTTCCTAAGCAAAAAATCAGAAAAGTAAAGTATTTTCAATTTACCCATTAAGTTTTATTAAGTGTAAAAAGCACATTTATTGACATTTGCGAAATAACTGCTACAATCGTAAGAATGGAATTAAAAAAATGTGGTTGTTAAAAGTAACTAGACGAGGCGAAAAAGCATGACAGAACACTTAATGGAAATTAAACGTATTTTGTATTTAATGTGTAATTGGCGTTACCGATGTTGTTATAACTCTATTCGTATAAATATTCGGGTTTAACTAAAAAATTTTTAAAAAAATAAATATAATACTATTTAAGCAAATTATCACAACTCTTTACTAAAACTTTTCCACTAAAGACGCTGCTTATAGTACGATTTCTTCAAACCCGCCATTTTATACGGATTAAAAGAAGGTTATCATATCTAGTCGCTCTTTTACTAAAACTTTTTGGCTAGAAGAGTTGTTTGTAGTGCAATTTTTGTACACGGAACGAGTATTTTTAAGCTATTTAAAGGAGAAATATTAAATGAATATTGCTATTCATAACTTACAAACAAAACATTTTACACCCTATACGGATAATGTGATTTCTAATAAAAAAATAACCAAACACGAACAAAATTATGCACCAAACAATTTGAACCTTGTTGATACACATTATCAGAAATTATTGGTTAAAAGTAGTAATGTATCTTTCGGCGGAGCGCTCGTCCCGATTTTACCGCCGTTGGAAAAGAGGATTTCTGCGGCATTACATGGGCTTACGGCGGAGGATCTTATATTGGTAGGCAAGAGTTTGTCCTCTGCTAAAAAATCCCTTTTGGAATCAATTGAAGGGATAAATAAAGTTATAAAAAGAATATTTTTCATTGAAGACCCAAGTTTATCGGGTTCGTTTGCTATTCATGAGAATCCGAATAGACTTTATGAAATAATAAATTTAGACAAGCTGCCTATTCTTTTAAAAGTGAGAGAATCAAGTCAGGCTTATGTGCTTAAAAAAAGTCAGAGCGCCTACCTTACACACATTGATAGTGTTATCCTTGCTAATAATTCAATGTTTAAAGTTTTTAAAGAAGCAGAAAAAAATATAGATGACATTAAAAAAGCCCAATTACGGCTTTTTGATTTTTCCAATTACGATAAAAAAGCCATTTCAAATTTAAATAGTAAGCACCTTAGCCTTGTTGCGGAGAAAGGGATAAAAGAAGAAGTAGTCAAAAAAATCACTTTTGCTGATGTAGGAGGACAGGACGAAGCTATAGGGCAGTTGAAAAAACGGATTTTGTATCCTATGCAATATCCTGCGGCTTATCCGATGCAAGGTTCTCCAAGAGGGATAATTCTTACAGGCGGGCCCGGCACCGGGAAAACTCTTATGGCGGAAGCTTTGGCTAATGAAGCGGACGCTCATATTATCAAGTTAAACGGGCTTGAAATGGAATCTAAGTGGGTTGGTGAAACAGAAGCTAACTGGAGGGCATTATTTGAAGAAGCCAAAGATAATCAGCCAAGTATCTTGTTTATTGACGAATTTGATGCCGTGGCAAGAATGAGAGATGGTTCAAGCACGGGTAGATATGATAATAAAGTGGTTAACCAGCTTTTGACTTTGATGAGCGACCTTGAAAAAAGCAATGATAAAGTTTTTGTCGTAACAGCTACCAACAAAATTGGACTGCTTGATGACGCCATAAAAAGGTCGGGCAGGTTCGGAGATTTTATTGCTGTTGCTAAACCGACACTTGAAGGCTGCAAAAAAATCCTTGGAATTCATTCCTCGAAATCCCACATAAAAGTTTCACCTGATTTTAATCAGGAAGCATTTGCCAAAAAACTTTTCGGGAGTTCAGTGAACGGTGCTGATATTTCCAAGTTGGTTTTTGATGCAAAACAGGAAGCTTTTGAAAGAGCGCATATCTTTGAAAAAATGGAAAAAGGAATTTTCAAAGATAAGGATATTCAAAGTTTACTGATTGAAACTTCAGACTTTGAAAAAGCGTTGGAAAAATTCAAGGCACAACAGGCTCTGACTGACGGTGATATGGGTAGAAACCTTTCCAAAAAACGTATAGGTTTTGATAATGCCGTAGAGTACGAGCCCGCCGAAAATCTATCCGGTGCTAAGGTAGCAAGACAATAAGGACAAGATTTCGAATAAAAATAATTTTCTTATGTGGTAAACCTTCCCCGTATTTAAAAACACTTTTAAAATACGGGGTTTTCTCTGTCAGATACAATTTCTCCTGAATATTGGTTCTATTTTATTTTTTGCCCAAAAGACTGTTTAATCGTTCCGTAATTTCCTCAAAGAATTTTAAAGAGTTAGCTTATTTATTGACTAAGATTTCTTCTCCTGCCAATTTTGATTTAAAAAGACCCTATACTAATTTATTTCAAACTGCCGATAATAATGATGGCATAAGGCTGGAATTTTCATCGGATACAGCTGCTATCGTTATGCAAAGGGATAATGGCGCTCTTTTTGCTATTCCGTTTAACATCAAAGATAAAAACACATATCATTCTGTTAAAATAACAAAAAAACCAGACCAACCCTTTAAAATAATTTTTGACGATGAACTTGTAAGTGATTCTGTTGATGAAAATCTTTGGGATATTAATAAAATAGTTATAGGAGAAGGATTTGATAATACAAGGACATTTGATGGTAAGATAAAAGACTTTAATCTAAAATATAAGGTTTATAAATATTCCTATTTAATCAACAATATTTTATTATGCATAAAAGGCTTTCTGGCTTTTTTAGTTATGCTTTGTCTTTTAGTGCCAATATTTGAAAACCGAAGGGCAATTGTAAACTATTTGAAAAAAAATATTAATAAGATAACTTTTACGTCCTTTATTCTCCTTTTTGTTCTTATCATCTTTGGTGATTTATTCGAGTACATACCCGTTTATTCAAAAAAAATAAGCAATATAAGTTACGATAGTCTTTCCTCAAATAAAGAATTAAAAACGCCGAAAGTTTTTTCCTTTGATGATTTTAATGGCTTAAATCTAAAAAAAGAAATTGAAATCAGTTTCGATTTTCGGATATATGATTTAAAAAGGGATTATTCCAATGTATTTCAAACGGCTGATTATAACAACGGAATAAGAATGGAGTTTTCTCGCACTAATGCAGCTCTGTTGGCGAAAGGAGGAAATGACACACTTTGGGGTAAGTCTTTAGCTTTTAATGATGGTAAAAACATTAAAAAAGGCTTGAATTTACCTCTTAAAAATCTGGATTATAAAATAAAAATTATAAAAAAAATCAACAAACCTCTTACAATTTTTGTAAATAACATTGAAAGAAAAACTAATTATCATGAAGATTTTTGGCAGTTCAATAATGTTATTATTGGGCAGGGTTATGATGAAACAAGACCATTTGACGGCAAAATATCAAACTTCAGTTTAAACTACTCGGTTTTTAAAACTTATCCTATAGTTTGTATACTGGTAAATACCTTAAAAATATTATTGGCACTGGTGGTTGTTTTAGGTTTCATTTACATATCAATAAATAAATATCTAAAGAAAGAACAGGAAAGTTTTAACGTTAAATATTTTTTACCCGGGGTCTTATTTACATTATACTATCCTACATTTTTATATCTTAGAAATATGTTTGAAATGAGTTTTTCCGAATTTGTGCTTGTAGCATTTGTATTATTAGCTATATGGACTGTTTTATACTTTCTTTTTTCAAGAATTTACTCACAAAGAGATACCTTTTTCATTCTATGTTGTGCAATAGGATACTTTTTTGCCTGCAGATTTATTACAAATTTTATTGGGACTTTGCATTTTGGGTATGCTGAACAATTGTGTATATGTATATTTGTGGCTTTGGGATTTGTATGCTACGGTCAATCAGAAAAGTTCTTTAAAACCGTTTCATTTGCAATTTACATATTATGTACTTTGCTAATAATCACAAGTATTACTGATATTTATACTTTTATCGTAAAAAATATAAGCATTAATCAAAATATGCAAAAATCTCAAATAAATAAAAAGGTTTTAGCTACTTCTAAAGAACTGCCTGATTTTTATTTCATTATCCTGGATGCTTATCCAAATGGTGAAAAATTAAAAAAATATTTTAATTTTTCAAATGAAGAATTTTTAAGAGGTCTTGAAGCAAAAGGCTTTTACGTGGCTAGAAAAAGTTATGCCAATTATTTTTGCACATTCCAATCTTTGCCCAGTATGCTTAATTTTTCTTATTTGGATGATTTGAATATGGAAACTCCAAACCAATTAGAATACTTAAACAACATGGAAAATAAATATAACAATAATGCACTGACGAAACTCCTGCACAAAAATAATTACAAAATTTTTATGATAAATTCTCATAATATGATTTCATCAAAGATGACCCTTGCTGATGTTATATACAATTCTGAAGAGATGAAAAGTTTATCTTTAAAAAATATTCTTCTTTCAACTTCTGCTTTATCCAAGTTCGTAAAGGTTGATTACACAGCCAGAGAAAAAATATTAAAAGCATTTAAGGATTTAGATGATGCAGCAGCACAAAATGGAGATGAGCCTAAATTTGTTTTTGCTCATATTCTTTCACCTCATTTCCCTTTCGTGTTTGATGAAAAAGGTAATCTTCCCAAAGAAGATAATAAAAATATGGAGAATGGCTTTCTTGATAAAGAGCTTTTGACAGGTCAAATTTTGTACATAAATAAACAAATAGAACCGATTGTCGATAAAATACTGGCTAAAGACAGAAAAGTTATAATATTAATTTTATCTGACCATTCTTTAGAATTATATCCTTTATCATTTGAATCCGCATTTGATTTTAGGATGGGGAATTTGGAAGCAATTTATACCTATGATAAAAACTATGATGATTTTTACGATAGTATGACACCTGTTACTGTGATAAGAAAAATATTAAATAAATATTACAATACAGAGCTGCCTGTAAAGGAAGATTATATCTATTCAACTCATCCGAGGACGTTTTATTATAATCCGACAGATATAACGGATAAAATGAAACAAATGAATGATTGATTGCCTTTTCATTCTTTTATAATTGCGGAAAAATAATCTATAAGCGCTCCAGCGCATAATCCAGGTCAGATATTAAGTCTTTTATATCTTCAATGCCAACTGATAACCTGATTAAATTATCGTTTATACCGATTAATTTTCTTTGTTCGGCAGGAATGGACGCATGCGGTATTTTTATAGAACTTGATTTTTTCGTGCAGCTGCGCATTGTTCATCATCCGCTGCAACTATGTTATCTTCGGGTTTATTTATCCAATACGTAAGCAAATATTAACGGGGCGACGATAGTGGCATCAGATTCAATTATAAAAGACGGGGTATCTTTTGCCAGTTTGCCCCATGTGATTTTTTCATTCGGTACCGCGCCGCTATATGAGCCGTAACTTGTCGTAGAATCACTTATTTGGGCGAAATATCCCCATAACCTTGCATCTTTTTCCAGATCCTGATGTAGCATAGGTACGACACAAATAGGGAAATCACCGGCTATTCCGCCGCCTATCTGGAAAAAACCTATAGAGTGGTGTTTGGAATCCGCTAAATACCAATCGTGTAAGCTTTGCATATATTCAATACCGGTCTTAACCGTATGGACATTTTTAATCTCACCTTTTATAACATAAGAGGCGTAAAAATTGCCCAGGGTGGAGTCTTCCCAGCCGGGAACAAAAATGGGCAGATTTTTTTCTAACGCTGCAAGCAGCCAGCTGTTTTGTGGATTAATATCATAATATTGCGCCAGTTCAGGGTCTTGTAATACTTTATAAATAAATTCATGGGGGAAATACCGTTCTCCTTTTTTATCAGCGTTAAACCACTGTTTAACAATGAACTTTTCTATTTTTCGCATAGCTTCTTCTTCAGGAATACATGTGTCTGTAACCCTGTTTAGATGTTTGCTTAACAAGTTTTCCTCATCCTGAGCGGAAAGGTATCTGTAATTGGGAACTCTGTGATATGAGCTGTTTGCAACAAGATTGAATAAATCTTCTTCTAAATTTGCACCCGTTGTAGATATAGCTGAAATTTTGTCTTCTCTAATCATTTGTGCAAGTGATATTCCAAGCTCTGCGCTGCTCATTGCTCCTGCCAAAGTTACAAGCATTTTTCCGCCATTTTCTATATGCTGCTTGTATGCTTCTGCTGCATCTATTAACGCTGCTGAGTTAAAGTGCTTGTAATTGTCTTTTAAAAATTGTGTTATTGTTCCCATTTGTTGAATTTCCTTTCAATTTATAATCCACAAAAAATTATATTGTTTCATTTAAATTTATACCGTCGTAAGGCAGCTTTATGAGCGTAATTTCACTTAATCCTCCTACAACTCCACCTACAGAAATTTGTTCAGACGTTTTATCTGAAAAACCGCTCTCAAACATTCAATTATCAGAAAAAATCCTGGTAAGATAATTATGCCCCGTATCGGGCAATAAAACAACTATGTTTTTGCCTGATTTAACCCGTTGGACATGTTTAACGGCAGCAGCCAAAGCTGTTTAAACCGGCAATGAGTATCTCTTCTTCTTTTGCAAGTCCGTCAGCTACCCCATTGTAACTGTCAGGCGAATCCGGCGGCACGTTAGTCGGGGTAATAACAATTTCTGCACCGTAAGCTTTTAATAAATCAACCTTGTCAAAATTTTATCCTTATTTTGGTTTTTACGATAGTATGACACTTTTATCGTAATAAGAAAAATATTAAATAAAATTATTTTTTATTATCAAATATCTAATAAGTTCTTTGGGTGTACATTTAAGACTTTGGCAATTGCCAAAAGTGAATATATCGTAAAATTTTGCTCTCCACGCTCTATTTTGCCCACAGAATCAATATTAAGCTGGGCAAAATCAGCTAAATCTCTTTGTTTGAACTCTTTTTTGACCCTTAGCGCTTTTATATTTAAACCGACCTTTTTTACAAATTCTTTTTCATCCATAAAGTCAATTATACAGGTTGACAATCGGTTTAATATCGATTTTAATCGATATTAAACCGTGACTTAACCGATATTGAAAGAATAAAAATGAAGTAAGATACAGACAAAATAAAATTGCTTTATGAAAAAATTTATAACTTAAGTTCAATTCTAAAGGATTACTGCAGCAGTAATAAAAATGATATTGAAGAAATTGCGATTTTATTTTCATTAGCCGATTGTTTGCATGATAATATTGATATTTTAAACAATAATTTTATTAATATGGGTTTATAAGCTAATTCCGGGCGAGAAATTCGACCAGCTGCATAACTTTTACGTTTGATTTTTGATTTATCAACCCCTGATTTAGCCCTATAGTGCAGGAAGGGCAGCTTGTTAAAACTATATCGGCTTTTGTTGCAATTATGTTTTGTGCCTTGGCAGTAGAAATCTGCTCCGATAAATCCGGATTAGTAAGCATAAAACTTCCTGCCGCTCCGCAGCATTTAGTAGAATCCTTCATTTCTGTTAAATTCACTCCTGAGTTTGCAAGTAATTTTCTTGGCAGACGGCTTGTTTTTTTAAACCTTGTAGTATGGCAAGGGTCGTGGTATGTAACGGTTTGGTTTGACAAATCAGTTTTAAAATCTATAATTTCAAGAAGCTCATAAACACTGATAAATTTTTGCGAGATTTCTTGTGCTTTTAGGGCTAATTCCTCGGGCAAATCCTGTGAATATTCTTCAAATGCACTTGCACAGGTTGAACAGTCGGTTATTATATAATCTGCCTGCTCAAGCGATTTTAATGCCGTATCAATATTTTTTCGGGCAAGTCTTATATATGTTTGGACGTCGCCTATGTTTTTTGAAGGTAAGCCGCAGCATTGAAAATCAACTTCTAATAATTTTATGCCCGCACTATTGCAAATATTTCCAACCGCATTTGCGCAGCTTGGGTTGAAGTATGTATTTATACAGCCTTTGAAGTAAGCTGCTGTATATTTTGGCGCGGGTATGGCATTGGTTGGATTTTTTTTGACATTGATTTTTAATATGGAATTTAAAAGTTTAATTTTTTTAATTTGAAATGTTTTATTATTTACAAATTCAACTATATCAAGGATTTTAAAATTTCTGTATAAATTTGCCGCAAATTTAATCAAGGACAGCATTAATCTGCTTGAAAAAACAGTTGATAAAAGCCTTTTCACAGGGCTTGTAAAACCCATTGCGTAAAAATCGGACTTGGCGCAGGCGATTATTTTTTGCGCATTAATTCCGCTTGGGCAAAATTCGCTGCAGGCATTACAATGCAGACACAAATCCATAATTTCCGCCCCTCTTTTAGAAGGCTTGATGTCCTGATTTATCAGCGCATTAAGCAGTTTGAACTTGCCTCTTGAAACAGCGCTTTCTCTTTTTGTAATTTCAAATACCGGGCAAATATCGTGGCAAATACCGCAGCCCGAGCATTTATAAACTTCTTCGCCGTATTTTTTAAGGTTTTTCATAATCAAATACTTTTCCCGGATTTAAAATGTTGTTAGGGTCAAACAGCGTTTTTATTTTTTTCATGTATTCAAAAGCCACAGGGTCAACGCTGCTTTTAAGGTATTTTGCTTTAACACGGCCGATGCCGTGTTCACCCGAAATCTTGCCGCCAAAAGCAACCGCGCATTCAAACATTTCTGCTATAGCGGCGTTTGCTCTTTGGGTTTCTTCTTTGTCCCTTAGGTCAAAGGCTATATGCGGATGAAAATTGCCGTCGCCGGCATGACCGACTATACTTATATTTAGACCGTATTTTGAGCCTATTTCATAAGTTTTTTTTATCATATCAGGCATTTTGGTTCTGGGCACAACCATATCTTCTGACAAAACATTGGGTCTTAATTTGCAAATAGCTCCAAAGGACGCCCGCCTTGCCGTCCAAAGCCTTTGTTTTTCAATTTCATCATTTGCGATTTTTTGGGCTGTAGAACCTAAATCTTGGCAAATAGCGCTGATTAAAGAAATTTGTTTTTCTATAGCGGATTTGTCGCCGTCAACTTCTATGAAAAGTGCCGCTTCATTTTGGGTTAAAAACCCTGCGGGATGGAACTGTTCTATGATTTCCATAGTTGTTTGGTCAATGATATCAAGCACACTGGGAGTAATTCCTCCGGCAATAATTGCATTGATGGCACTTGAAGCATTGTCGATTTTATCAAAATATATAAGAGCAACACGGTTATCTTGAGGTTTGGGTATTAATCTGAGAGTTACTTCGCAAACTATACCCAAGATTCCTTCCGAACCTGTGAAAAGCTGGGTAAGATTCAGTCCTGTAACATCTTTTATAACGTTGGCTCCTGTTTTTAGAATTTGACCGTCCGCCATAACAACTTCCAGCCCCAAAACATAATCTTTTGTGCCGCCGTATTTAAAGGTCCTTGGCCCGCTTGAAGACATTCCTATACTGCCGCCGATGGTGGACACTTTTAGGTTAGACGGGTCGGGCGGATAGAATAGGTTAAATTCTTCAACCGCTTGCTGCAGCTGTGCTACGATAACACCGCACTGCACCGTGCAGGTTTGGTTTTGTTTGTCTATTTCAATAATTTTGTTCATTTTAGAAGTGCAAATAACAATTCCGCCTTCAAACGGAACGCAGGCTCCCGCCATGTTTGTGCCGGCGCCTCTTGTGGTAACAGGGATTTTGAACTTATGTGCAAGTTTCATAATTTCGCTGATTTGAGCGGTTGAAGATGGGAATAAAACATAATCACACAAGTATAAATCGGTCGTTACCGCAGTAGAATCAATGCTGTACATCAGGCGGTCTTCCTGTGAAGTTAATACATTTTCTTTGCCCAAAATATCAATGAACTGTTTTATTAAATTTTTGTCTATGTTTTCTTTGGTTTTTATCATTTTATCCTAAAGCACCCAGTTTTTTGCCTGCAAGAACGTGGACATGAATATGAAAAACTTCCTGCCCGGACTGCTTGCCTGTATTGATAATCGTTCTGTAGCCTTCTTGCAGGTTTTTTATTTTGGCGACTTCTTTTGCCGCGAGAAGAAGCTGCGCTAAAAGCGTTTCTGATGATACTTCATTTAAGTCTTCGTAGTGGTCTTTTGGCACTATTAGAATATGAGCCGGCGCTTGAGGGTTGATATCGTTAAAAGCTACAAGCGTGTCTGTTTCGTATACGAATTCACAAGGTATAATGCTGTTTGCGATTTTACAAAAAATACAGTCTTCCTTTTGCATAATTTACTCCCTTTTTTAGATACATTTTAACATAAAGCCTGTTAAAATTATGCTTGTCCTTATAAAAAAATTATATCTACCCTCGTGTACATTGACAAAAATTTTTTATTTAATATTATTAAATAGGAAAACCCCTACGGGGGATTAGCCGACAGTATTTCTTAACGAGAATACGAGTTTTAGAAATACGGAGTCCTGAACTTGTTTCAGGATTGCAATGTATCCCAAAAAATAATGGGGGATTAGCTCAGTTGGTAGAGCGCCTGCCTTGCACGCAGGATGTCGCAAGTTCGAATCTTGTATCCTCCAAAAAAAGCCTTCTTTTTAGAAGGTTTTTTTAATGTAAGATAGTTGAGCCTTTTATGGCGCCGAAGATTGCAGATACATCCGCTCTCGGGTCTAAATAATTAACGGCAGTTTGTCCGTTTTGTGTAAATTGAAAGAATGCGGTTTCGTTGCTTCCTACGTTAAATTGATTCCACTGAAACGTATCAATATTATTGGTCGTTGTAATTGTGGTTACAGCCCCGTTTGTAACAGGATTAACGCCGGATGTATGATTTATACAATTAGAAGCATCTAAAGCAAATGCCATATTTGATGAAAAAATCATTAAAAGTGCTGCTAATGTAGATTTTTGATACTTCTTTATTTTGTTGCTTTTCATTTTAACCTCAAGTTCTCCTAAAAATAAATACGAAAGTCCATTTAGTTCGATTTTTCCACTTCAATAAGATAGGCATAAGGTTGGCAGCTTTTATTGCTTTGTTTTTTATTGTCTTTAAACTTGAACCCCTTTTGCATATGTGTTATTACTGCGTATAGTGGTGTATTTTTGTCTTTTATATCGGATAAATTAACTGTTGCTGTGTATTTTTGAATTCCTGCATTCGGTTTTGTTTCTACTGCTGTCAATGGGATTATATATTTATGCATCAGGTATTTATGCTTGAATTCTTGGGACATAAATTTTTTGCTTAACTTGCATTGGTCCGTGTCCTTATAAAGCCCAAAAGTGAATTCTTCTTTTTGTTTTTTCTTTTTCTTGGACCCTTTTTCACATTCATTTTTGGTGGGATTTTCATAGGCTAAAGTTACTGTAATTTTAATTTTTTTTGCATCGCAAAGTTGTTTAAGGCAAAATAATCTGTGTAAATCGAATGAACCGTTTTTTAAAACTATATCATTTTGCGCATAATAAAATTTGCAGCTTTTTTCCATTTGTTCCATAGCTTCGCACAAACTATTTGTGCAGAAATTGTAGTTTATTGCCTTTTCAAGCAAATCTGTTTTACAGCAAGCGCCGGGTTTTGAAGCTTCCGGGGGAACGGAATCAACCCGGAACATTGTTACAGGAACTTCTGCTGATGTATTCTCTTTTGCAAAAGAAACCATTGGAATTGATAAAAATATTCCTGTAAAAAATAATGTTTTGAATAATTTTTTCATGATAATATCCTCTAAATTCTTATTGAACAATTGTTGAAGTACCTTGTGTTTCTACCCATATAATTCTATTTTTCTCTTTATCGTAATAGAAATTGCTGTTCCCTGTTGTTTTAATAGGCGCTGCGGCACCTGTTACAAGAGGATCGGTTGACGGTTCCTGATTGGTGGCTAAATATAGTGGTTTAGCTGCTATTATTGAGCTTGGGTTAAGCCCTGCTAAAAAGATTGGTGCAAAAGCAGCTATAGAAACGCCGCCTGCTGCTGTACCGCCGACAACACTACCGGCTACTATGCCACCGGTGTTATTGCTGCCACCGCCATCCGGGGTCGGAGGAACAATAGGAGTTGGAGGGCTCGGAGGAACAGGAGGAACAGGCTCCGGAGTCCTGTACAAAACGCTGTTTTTATATGGTGTTACATCAGTGGGCAATTTTGATACTATTGTCGAGTCAAAATATGTTTTCTCGGGAGTTAACCCGCCCAGGGTTGTATCTTCAGGACTGCCTGTATAAATAAGCCATCTTTGTCCGCTTTCAACATCTAGCGCTGAAGGACCATAATTGTTAATGACGTTTCCGCCCGCTGATGAGATAATCAAAGGGTTTGATGTTGTTTGCGATGTAGAAGTTATGGGACCATTCAATATTACGTCAGTATCAGGGATAAGTGATTCGTTAAGCGCTTGTATGGTATTTCCTGTTATATCATTTAATGTCATATTGCCTGCATTAGAACGATTTAATAGTTTAATTAACACATCTCCTGCCGCATCTACATTGTTTGCAATAAGCTCAGCGGGGATCCCTGGTGAGTTATTGTTGTTTGCCACAAGCTCAACATTAGACGATGAAGCAATACTATCTACATTAAGTGAATTTATATCATATATGGTAATATTGTTGCCGGTTGCCTTGACAGCGCCGATAAAGTCATTATCGGAATTATTTAATATTATATTCTTTGATGTACGAGATATAAATTCAGAAGTTCCTTCTGCTACAATTTTTTCTCCTGCGACTTGTGTTATGTCTCCGTCCACTGTAATATTTAAATTCCCGTAAACATTCATATTCCCCAATAAAGTATCGACTTTATTTATTATGTTAACGTTGTTTGCGCAATTAACGATCACAGGTCCTTTTAGTTCAACATCATTAGTCGTGAAGTTAATATTTTTAGGGTCAGAGACAGACCCTGCATTAAACGTAGTTGTCCCTGCAACTGACATACCAAAGTTGTCATATACGCTTGTAATAGCACCATCACTGGACAAAGTCAAATCGCCTAAAATCTCAGCGAGATTTATAGTTAAAAAGTCTTTAATATACACATCCGCATTTTTTGCCTTAGTTATATAAAATAACCCGGTAGACGTATTATTTTGGCTGGTTGCTTGGACATCGCACCCGAAGGGATTGTTTTCTCCTGCTGAAAATAAAAGATTCTTAGTATTTATCTGACTATTTGCCGATTGAATTATATCTCCATCATTGGTTTTAAAAGTTGAACTAATACCGCTAGTTATATTGCCATTAATGATTATGTCAGCGTTTGAGCTTGGACCTTCATTTTTGGCATCAAAATATCCCCCGCAAGTTATGTTTTCAATAACAATATTTCCGTTCGACCTATCCGCAAGATTCATCCCTTCAGTTATGCCAAGAATGATATCATTGGTGACACTCAAGGATGATCCGGAACCCATTATAATTTCTGCCAGTCCGGGTTCTCTGTGTTCTGGTACAACATACTGATTAAAATTAGCATAAAGATATATGTTTTTGTAATCACTTATTGATACTCCATCCTCAATAAAGATACTTCTGCCTGCTGCCAGTACCAAGGTAGAGTAAGCCTCATCGGGATTAATATTCGCCCAAGAACTTTTTACAGTAATATCATTATTTGCTTGTATTGTTATGCCACTGAAAAAAGTGCTCCAGGTTGCAAAAGTAATCGGGTCAATGCTAAGTGTTTCACCCGGTTTTACGGCAAATTCGTAATCGTATGGATTGTTATCTGTTCCACCGTCTACTATAATTACATTTTTAGGGTCAATGAGCAAGCTTCCGCCGCCTGTGTTTATATCTTTTGAAATATCAATAATGCTGTCTTCTGAACTGACTTCAATAAAACCTTTTCCTAATGTTTCATATTTCCCATAGGCGTAGGTTGTACCTTTAGAATTAAGAAATATTTTACCGCCTTCGCCAAGAATACCGTTCGCCCTGACTGTGCTATCAGGGTCAATCCCCGTGACTATACTTGCCGCTAATATATCAGCAGTCTTATCAGCGCCGCCAAGATAAATCGTTCCGCCATTATCTCCCCCCGAAGCACTGATTTGTGTTCCGTAAATTTTAGTATATGGTGCGGTAAGTTTTATTAAGCCGCCGTCCTTAGTGTCAGAATCGGCAATTATCTTTGCATCTTTCGATACAAAATTATTTTTGCCTTCAATGTTTATAGTTCCGCCGTTTTTGCCTACACCTGATACATTTATCTCGGAATTTAGAGTAATATTGTCGGCTTTTATCTCCGCTGTAGCAGAATTACCGCTCATTTTACCATCAATTATGAAGTTAGCGGAAGCATTCTCCGCTGAATTTTTATTACTTGCGAGCAGATAAATCGACCCGTCTTCGTTTTCCAGAACAGAATTTGCCTCAAGATTGGCAGCCATATGAAAATCAGCTGCTTTGGCTGTGTCGATATTTGCTTCCATTAAAATATTTTTTGATTGAATATTCCCCTGTATACTTGCAACTTTATTATCAGGCATCAGGAGAGGATTTTTAACGGCAATTTCATTTGAGAAAGTATTGTTTGTTGTATTGAACTCTCCGCCGCCTGTTACTTTTATTGTAAAGTTGTCTTTTGTTTGGGCATTATTTGCGTTAAAAAATTACCCCCGGAGCCACGAAAAATGCGTTATTAACATTGCTAAAATTAACATCCTCAACATTTAACGCATTGGTACCTGCTGCCTCCTTGAACAAGATATTGCTCCCCGAAACTTTGTCAAACTGGTTTGTCGAGGCAAAAAACGAATTCAAGTTTGTAATCTGCGCTCCCGTTCCTAGCGTAATGCCGTTGGGGTTAAAAAGCATAACATTTCCGACAAAATCAGTTGAGCCTTTTATGGCGCCGAAGATTGCAGATGCATCCGCTCCCGGGTCTAAATAATTAACGGCAGTTTGTCCGTTTTGTGTAAATTGAAAGAATGCGGTTTCGCTGCTTCCTACGTTAAATTGATTCCACTGAAACGTATCAATATTATTGGTCGTTGTAATTGTGGTTACAGCCCCGTTTGTAACAGGATTAACGCCGGATGTATGATTTATACAATTAGAAGCATCTAAAGCAAATGCCATATTTGATGAAAAAATTATTAAAAGTGCTGCCAATGTAGATTTTTGATACTTCTTTATTTTGTTGCTTCTCATTTTCACCTCAAGTTCCAATTTTTAATTTCATTCGCATAATAGGACAAGCGCATTTTATTATATATACCTGTATGGGGTATATTTAGTATTAATCATGATTGTACAAATGATTAATATTCATTTTTTATTTCGAAATTAAACTTGTAATCATGTTTAGAAAAAAATACATAATTTTAATATATTTGGCAGCGTTTTTTTATTTGCTTGGCAGTTCTAATTTTTGTTATGCGGAAGGAATATCTCCAACAACATTAAACCCTGCAGTGTTGGGAAAGGAAAGTATAAATATCTTACAAGAAAATGAGTACTCACAAGCTGATACAGCCTTGAATATTCTCCATGGACAGCTTAAATTTGAAAGAGAATTAAAAAACTCTGATTTTTCTTTATCGGCAATAAAAGAAGGTCCTGACAAATCTTTTTCCCTTAACAAAATAGTTTTAAAAGGAAATACGAAACTCGGAAGTCAAAGATTTAAAAAACTATTCAAGCAGTATGAAGAGAAAGAAATTACCATAACTGATTTGAAAGAAATTTGTGATAAAATAACCCGATATTATCACTCAAAAGGCTACATAACCTCTCAAGCAAAGCTTTTAGCACAAAAAGTAGATGACGGAATAGTTGAAATCACAGTGGAAGAAGGAAAATATTCAGAGATTAGTATTCGCGGCAACAAATGGGCAAAAGAACAATATTTAAATAACATTCTAAATACTTATAATATTAAAGAGGGTGGTGTGTTAAATGTATATGACCTTCAAACAGCAATGGAAGAAATTAAAAATAAAAAATATATAACAGGGAATATTATTATTGAAAGAACTCCTGATAACAGTCTAAATAACATTGTATTGGATGTGAAAGATAGATTACCTTTAAATTTAGATGCGAATTTTAATAACCTCGGTACTGACCTTACAGGAATGGAAAGAACATTTGTAAAAGCAACTTATGAAAATGTAACAGGACGAGGTGACAGTTTAAGCTTAGGCGCAATTTTAGGAAAAGGCAATTTAGGTGGTTTAGTCGGATATAGTATCCCTATAAACAAAAAAGGAACGACCTTAAACCTTGGTTATTCCGCATTCAACACAAAATACGGCGGAATTTCTGCCAGAAAAATAGATAAACGGGGGTTTTGGAGTTCCAGTTTTGTAACAAGTACAGGGCTTCCCTTTTTAGGTGCCACACAGTTAGAACAAGGTGCGGACGGGCAGTTTTTAAAATTCAACCTTGGTTTAAACAGATTACAGGTTATGCCTAAACGTTCGATGTTATTACTTAGCGTGAACGGACAATTTACGTCTGATGAATTAATGACGCCGGAAAAAGCAGCACTTGGAGGGATGAACATGAGAGGGTACGAAACGGCTTCTATACTGGGAGATAAAGGAGTTTACGGAACTATTGAGTATAGAACACCTGTACCCGGCTTGAGAAAAATTTGTCCTGAAAAACTTAAAAAATATGAAGAAGGCATAAAATTAGGCTTTTTCTACGATTATGGGATTACAAGTAATGTCAATGGGATTAAAAATGTAGCAAACTCTAAGGACACAAACTTTTTGCAAAGTGTCGGCATGGGTATTCATATCCCTGTAGGTAAGTTGTTAATGGCAAACTTTGATTTTGGAATTCCGATAGGAAATCCCGGTCTTGTTAATCAGGGAGCCAGATTTACATTTTCGTTAACTTCCTCCCTGCAAGATATGTGGAAGTGGAAAGAACCTGATATAGACAAAGTTGTGGAAGTTAAACGAACGGATAAAAAAAGAATCCAATAGTCAGCGAATTATGGCAGGATAAATACAAAATTGCAAATTTTATTGTGAATTAATATTGCAGCAGATGGCAAATATTTTTTTTAGATGTTTTAAAACAGGCATGAGAGTACTTCATATTTTTCACAATCCTAATACTATAAATCGTAACCGGTTAAATGCCCAAACTGATAAAACAGCTTTGCCTCCGAACCTAAGCCCGTCTAATACAATTAATTTGAATTATCAGAATACGGCTTACAGACCTGTTACTTTTGGTGCTTCGATGCAGGAACATTTGGGGCAGGGGGCAAGATATTTAGGCGGCGGCAGGACAAAATTCACTATTGATGCTCCGAATATTCTAAATATGACGGTGTTAGCGGCTAAAGGCGATAATTATAATAATGCCCGGTCTTTTGAAATGGAAAAAAGGGGCAGCAAATTTGAATGCATTGCACAAGGAGTTGAACCCGGTGATAAATACATATATCTTGCGGTTGACAAAAACGGCAACGTGCTCAAGCTCCATGACCCTAGGTCCGACTATCTGCCAAACGATATTTTGGGGTTCAAGCCGTATGCAGATTGGGCAGAAGTTATTGACCATAAGGCTTTTCAATGGACAGATGAAAAATGGATGCAGAATCGCAAATCCAAATCTTACGGCTGGCATTTGCCGAAAGATATGGTTATGGAATCTGTTCATATAGGACTTTTGGGCGGGTTTAAAGAAGCCAAAAAGGAAATAGATATTATAACCGAAAACGCTGTAGCAAATACCGTAAGATTAATGCCGATAGGTGAATTTTACGGCGATATCAACTGGGGTTATGATGAAGTGAATAAATTCGCCGTAGAAAATGCCTACGGCAGACCCGAGGATTTAAAAGAGTTTGTAAACTATGCACACGAGAAAGGCATTCGTGTAATTTTAGATATTGTGCCAAACCACTTTGGTCCATACGGGGTGATAGTTCCGCAGCTTGCAGATATATTTGCGGAAGGTAAATCAACACCATGGGGCAGACTGCTTGAATTTAACGGAGAAAAAGGCAAATATTTAAAGTCTTATATGACGGATATGTTAATGAACTGGACCGTAAATTATCATATAGACGGTTTCAGGCTTGATGCAACGCATTATATGGATTCCGATATCGGAATAAAGGATATAAATTATGAGATAAGGTCTCATGATGAAACCAAAGATGTAATTTTATACCCTGAAGATATGCGTATATCACGTGTTATGGCTAACAAAAACCAGCCAAAGGTTGTTAACGACAATAACTGGGGTTATGATGGTATGACAACGTTCGATTTTTATAAATCTCTGCTCTCTCTCGCTGCTGACAGACAAAAACACGAATTCAAACCTGATGTCCGTGCGCTTGAGCATATTTATAAAAACGGTATAGACAAGTCCCATGAACATAAAATGCTTGATGACCCTTTTGCGTCAAATGAATATAAAGACTACTGCCGCCGTAATCTTCGTCAACCCGACTTAGGCGCTGAAAATCTTTTAATTAATATATCAAATCACGATGAAATAGGCAACGAAGCCGGCGGCAAAAGGAATTTGGTCAATATTTTGGCTTCCAGACTTGGTATGGAATTGCGATGTAATATGAACTGGCAGCAGGCTCAGTGGCTGACTTTTGATATGATTAAGAGTTACGTACGGTGCGGGGAATGTTTGGATGAAGATACCCAAAGAAAGTACGGCTGCCAAAATCCCGTATCAAAATATGAATTTGACAGGGAATTTCATAACGCTTATGCCTTGAATAAATTGATAATAGGCGCAATGTTTATGCATGCAAGCCCCAAAGAATTCTTTATGGGCGATGAGCGCGGTGAGCTTGCACCGTTTAAATTCTTCTGCAAAATGCCAAAACATGCCATCAATCCTCATAACAAAATGCCTTATATAAAACAAATCGAAAACGATAAAGGCTATCCGCCGAATGAGCAGGCATTTAATGATTCCAGGCTGAACTCTCCGGAATATAACGCTAAATGGGTTAACGACGGAACGTTAAATTTTTCCAAAGACTTTGCAAACTTTATCAAGACTACTCCTCTTATGCACTATATGGATTTTTCAAATGTAGATACTTATGCGCATCCTGAGAAAAATATATTGGAAGTAAAATATTCTAACCCTTACGGGGAAGAGGTCATAGCATTTATGAATTTCAGCCGCAGTTCATATACTAATTTTAAACTTTGTTCAACAGGCGATGTTAAATTAAGAGAAGTCTTAAACAGCAACGATAAGCACTATAACGGAAACGGAGAACAGTCCAATCGTTGGAAAAAACCTATTTACAGCACTTCTATTGATATTGCGCCATATAGTATAGCTGTTTTTGAAAAAATTAAAGATTAAAAATTATACTTTAGTTCCGTCTAAGAACCTGCAAAAATCATTGTATTTTTCAGTTGAGAGTATTTGAAGCCTGTTTCGATATACAGGGGTTATTTGGCAGTGAGATTTTGAGGATAGAGAGACTTGCATGTTTACTATAAAATCTTAAAGCAAAATTTTTGCTATATAATCAATTGTACAAAGCACACTTATTATTAAGTATTGTAAAATTTTATATTCCCGGGTATGAAAAATTTTTCATCAGAGTATTTAGGTAATTGTAAGGATTGGAAACAATCTCCAATCCATATCATATAATATAAACAAAGGCGGGTGATTTTATCACCCGCCTTTAAGCTTTATCAAATCAACCCTCCGATAAAATTGCAGTTAAAGGCAATTATTTTGCAATAAAATTTTTTATATAAATGTAGGAATATAAGGTAAGTAATTTGTACATAGCATCAGGGCAGAATAATAATGTGGAATTTGGATCCAGGGCTGATAAACTGATTAAAGGTTTGAAAACATTCACAAAGACCCCTCGCGATTATCCAAGAGGTGATGTTGAGGTAGTGCTTAAGTCATTGGGCTTTAACTACAGTCGTACGCACGGAAGTCATCGTATTTATAGAAATCAACACGGAGATGTTTTCGAATTTGTGGGTAAGAGTCATACTGTCGACCCTGCTACAGTAGAGCAATTGCGGACTTGGGTTGAAAAAGTAAACAGATAAAATTAATAAAACAAACCGATTGAGCGTGCAAACAGACTTCATTGCTTAAAAAAGTATTTTTTTAAGATAGCAGCCGCATATTGTGAATGCCGGGCATTTATATTACTATAATTACTATGTTTATAGACAAGGTAAAAATAAAAGTCATATCAGGAGCAGGCGGCAACGGCATGGTGGCGTGGCGGCGCGAAAAATACGTTGATAAAGGCGGACCTGCGGGCGGCGACGGCGGCAGAGGCGGAGATATTTATCTTGTAGCTGATGAGTCTATTTCAACTTTGCTTGATTTTAAATACAAATCGATATTTAAAGCGATAGCAGGCGAGAACGGTCGTATCAAAAACCAGCATGGTAAATGCGGAGAGGACTTGTTTATTCATGTTCCTTTAGGCACCATGGTAAGGGATGTTTACAGCAAAAAAATAATAGCCGATTTTACACATAGCGGTGAAAAAGTCATGGTGGCAAAAGGCGGCAGGGGCGGCAGAGGCAACGCAAGATTTAACACTTCTACAAGACGTGCGCCGCAGTTTTGTGAACCGGGGGAACCTGCTATTGAAAGAGAGCTTGAACTTGAGTTAAAACTTATTGCCGATGTGGGGCTTTTAGGCTTGCCAAATGCGGGTAAATCTACGTTTATAAGCGCTGTTTCGGCTGCAAAGCCAAAAATAGCCGATTATCCTTTTACTACTCTTGTTCCCCATTTAGGAGTGGTAAAAAAACCTGACGGGGACGGCTTTGTGATGGCGGATATTCCGGGGTTAATTGAAGGGGCTTCAGATGGTGTAGGGCTGGGGTTTGAGTTTTTAAGGCATGTTGAGCGTACGAGATTTTTAATCCATCTTGTTGATATAACACTTGAAAATCCGGTTGAAAATTACCTTAAAATTAATCAGGAATTAAAAAAATACGGCGGCAGGCTTGGGGATATTTTTCAAATAACGGTTTTAAACAAAATTGACGCTGTTGATGAAGACACCGTAGAAAAGGTAAAAAAAGAGCTAAAAGAACATTGTGAAGAAGTTTTTGCCATATCTGCAGTAACAGGCGAAAATGTAGACCGGTTAATGCATTATGTAATTCAAAAAGTTGATGAAATTCCGCCTCCTCATTTTGATATTGAAATCGCTGAAGATATGGATGCCACTAACAATGATGACAGTGATTATTCTGTTATGAAGATCGATAAAAACACTTTCCTTGTAAGGGGCGGCAAAGTTCAGCGTCTGGCTTCCGTAACCGATACACGCAACCCGGAGCAGATTATACGGCTCCAAAATATTTTGAATAACATGGGTGTATTTGAAGCTATAAAACAACTAGGAGCAAAAGACGGCGATTGTGTGATAGTTTCACATGTAGAGTTTTATTACTATGAATAAGGTTAAAGTACGCACTCCTGCAAAAGTTAATCTTTCGCTTGAGATTTTAGGACGGCTGGAGGGCGGATATCACGAGCTGTCCAGCGTAATGCAAACCATTGATTTGTACGATTATTTGACCATCAAAGCGGAAAAAAGAAATGCTAAGGTCAATACCATAAACCTTTGCGGAAATTCCGCCGAAATTCCCTACAACGAAAAAAATATCGTATACAAAGCGGCTCAGGCTTTTTTGCAAACAGCTTCTATAAACGGTTTTGATATTGCTGTAGAAATTGAAAAGCACATCCCTGTAAGCGCGGGGCTTGCAGGTGGGAGTACCGATGCTGCAGGTGTTTTGGCAGGCTTAAACCGTATTTTTGACAGTATTTTGCCAAACGAAACCCTGCATTCTATTGCAGCTGCTTTAGGGTCGGATTTGAACTTTTGCCTTGAAGGCGGGGCATGTCTGCTTGCTTCAAGGGGTGAAATAATTAAAGAAAAACTTCCGTTTCAAAAAATCAGTTTTTTAGTTGTAAAGCCCAAAGAATTCAGCGTTTCTACCAAGGAATGCTACGAAAAATTTGTGGCGTTAAACTGTTTTTCATCAGGTGAAAAATCAAGGCGGGTATGTGAGCTTTTCAAGGCGGATTTTACCCCTGATAAACTAGCTTCAATGCTCTGCAACGACCTTGAAAATGCAATCATATCAGACTATAGCGAACTTGTTCAAATTAAAAAAAATATTGTTCAACAGGGCGCGATAAATTCTCTCATGTCAGGCAGCGGTTCGGCTGTATTTGGTATTTTGCCCGACGGTATTGAAATATCAAACAATTTTGGCGAAAAATACGAAGTCTTTCTTGCGCAATCAACTCCAAACGGCGTTGAAGTAATTTAAATTTATTTTGTGCCGGCTAAGCGGCAATGCTTAGATTTTCAAAATCAGTTCGATTTTGTTAAAACGGTTTTGTAAATAATTCAATCTTTGGCTTAATACCAATGCCAAGTTCATTTTGTCGGCGCTTTTTAAATTGTCCCCATCACAAAGACAATCATATAAAATATCTGAAAGACTTTTAACAATCGATATTTCGCAGCTGACCCGCAGTATTTTGTTCTCTATTTTTGATATTTTAATTCTGCGTTTATCCATGTTTATTTGCCCCTTTCTGTTTTAATGCCCCTACTAGTTTCAAAAACCAGTATACACAGTTGAGTATGTTGTGTCAATAGACTAGAATAATGGGTATTATGACAAGTAAAAACAGTGGATTGACTAAAAGAATTGGTTTAAAAATAAAAATGGAGAGAATGAAGAGAAATCTCTCCCAAGAGCAGCTTGCGGAATTAGCAGATTTGAATAAAAATTCTATCGGGGCTATTGAGCGCGGCGAAAGCAGGGCTACGCTTGAAACAATAAATGCTATTGCACAAGCATTCGGCATGGAATTAACCGAACTTGTTGATACAAAAAAAGTTGATTTATAAAACTTCTTAATTGATGTCTTGCCGGCATGCTTCAAATAAAAGAAGCTGTCTAAAAAGACAGCCTCTGAAATTATAAACTTTAATTACTATGCAAAATAATCGTGGTTTAAACCTTTCATTTTGCCTGGCTTTGCCTGGTCTTCAAATGCTTTATAGTAATTTTGTCTTTGCTCTAAAATCGAGGTAGGTGCATAATCGCCTAACGCTACATTTTGGATACTTGTGTAGAAGTTGTCTATTAACGAAGAACCAAAAGACTTACCGGCAAACGGATTGTCGGTTGCAGGCATTACCGGTTCATAGTTGTTTTGTATTGCGCCGTTTCGGTTCAAACCGTCTTTGCCTGATTGGGTGTAAGTGTTTGCAGTTGGATCCAGCATGCTGAATACACTTTGTGATAAAAAGTCTGATGTTGTTGATTTGTAAGCGGATAATGCTTTTTCATTGGTAGCGCTTAATTTTGGGATGTATACTGCGGATTGTAAGTTCATGCTCATAATCTTCTCTCTCTTGTTATACTCTGTATATATTAATTAAGTATCAGGGCTATAAAAAATTGCCTTTAAAAGAGATTTGCATTGAAATGCTTAATATTTTGTAATATTTTTTCTTAACATATCAAAAAATTTTTTTCTTAAGGTTAAAATATAATAAACAGGAATATGGAAAGTATGATGGCTGGCGATAATTTTTTGTATTTTATAGAACAAACCGATGTTATTTTGGGGGTTCAGTCCGATTTTCATGCATTGATTAATACAAAACTATTAGGAGACTACGGTGCTAAATAACCTTTCTCACAAATATTTTAGCAACCCCATTGAAAGAGAAATTAAAAAACTTGAAAGTTTATTTATTGATGATAATTCCATTTTTGAGCGGAATATAAGGAAATTTTTGGAATGGAATTTTAATCAGGAAATCCCCGTTATTGTTGAATTTAGGCAGGGTGCGCTGGAAAAGCTGATAAAAGCCTTTGCGGGAGAAACTCTTAAGCAAACTACAATAGGTATAGCAGGCGAAACCGCCAGCGGCAAAACTACTATCACTAACGAAATTATTAACGGCTTGGATGAGTTTGCAAGACAAAATAAATATAAGAATTTCATCACAAAAATTAATATTGATAATTATTATTATGACCGCTCGGAGATGGTAAAGGCGGCAGGGAGCTTTGACAGGTTTGTTGAGAATTATGACCTTGATTGTCCCGAAGCGTTTGAACTGGATTTGCTTGCGGCTCACCTGAACTTTTTGAAACAAGGGCTGGCAGTGTATTTGCCTGAATATGACATGTCAGGAACCGCCAAAAGATGGGATGATAAAATATTTTGTACACCTGCCAAAATAATTATCTCTGAGGGGTTATTTACGTTTAATGAAAAGATAAGGGATTCTTTTGACCTTAAAATTTTTGTTGATATTGATGAAGCAGTTCAGAAAAAACGCTGGTATAAACGCGCTATGGACAGGGATTTGGGTGAAAGCGCCGACAGAGTTTATAATAATGCCAATGAAAAGGCAAGGATTTATATCAGACCTGCAAAAGAACATGCCGATATAGTTTTGAACGGTGAGGCAAGCATTGAACAATATAAAGTTTTCACAAATAAAATTGTTGATATAATAAAAGAAGCGAAATTAAATTCAAGAGAAGCGGAACTCGTTTAACGATGAAATATTGTTTGTTTATGGGGTCTTTTAACCCTGTGCATAATGCTCACATACACTTTGCCTGTGAGGCAAGAAATCATTATAACTTTGATGAAATAATTTTTGTGCCTGCTTATAAGCCGCCTCATAAAGAAGTCGGGATTGAACAGTCTGCGCATCGGTATAAAATGCTGGAACTTGCGCTTGCTGATTATCCTTTCTTTAAAATAAGCGATATTGAATATAAACGTGAAGACAAGTCTTATACATATCCTACTATTATTGAGCTTTATAGGACTTTGCCCGATATTGAAGGCAAGATAAACTTTATTATAGGAACAGACGCGTTTTTGAATATTTACAGCTGGCATCAGGGTGAAGAATTGATAAAGCTCTTGCACTTCATTGTGATTGTAAGAGATGAAAAAGAAGCCGAAGGATGTAAAAACTTAAAGGATGTTGATTTTGATTTTTTAAATGCTTCTAAAGTCGACATATCCTCAACTATGATTAGAGAAAGGCTTAAAAATTACAAGCCTGTTACGGATTTAGTGCCTCCTGCCGTGGAGCGTTATATTAAAAAAAATGATTTATACAGGGGGTAATATGTTTGAGAAAATTGTAAAATATTTGAAGGAAAATTTGGACGAAGAAAAATTCAGGCATTCTTTAGGGGCTCGTGATATGGCGATTAAGCTTGCCGACAGATTCCATGTTGATAAGGAAAAAGCAGCGTTGGCTGCGCTTTTGCACGACTGCGCAAAAGGTTTTTCTTATGATAAATTGCTCGAAATTGTAAAAGAGAATAATCTGGATATCCCAAAAGAAGAGTTGGAATGTATGAAAGTTCTTCACGCTCCCGTTGGCGCTTTTGTTGCCCAAAAAGAGTTTGGGATTGAAGATGGGGATATTCTAAACGCCATCAAAAATCATACTATGGGTAGAATTAATATGTCAGACCTTGAGAAAGTTGTGTTTTTGTCCGACAAAACCGAAATCAATACAAGGGAGAAGAGTTTGACCGACGGCATAAATGCTGAACTTGATAAAAATAACAGTATGGATGATGCTGTTTTTTATTGTATTAAGATGACTATTAAAAGCCTGATTGACAGGAATTTGCCGGTTAATTGCGCTACTATTGAAATCTATAATGCCGGTTTGAAGGAAGCTAGGCAGCTGGGAAGCTGAGAGGCTGGGCTAAGGTGAAGAGCTTAAGGAAGCTAAGAAGCTGGGAGGCTGGGATTAGGTGAAGAGGTGTCATGCTTGTATGTGTTACGTAATTCGATGACAGAATTACATTTTTCATTAACCTTTGCCATCAAAGTGGAAGACTGAAAGTATTTAATATTGATTGTCCATTTCTAAAGTCCGGTGCTATTCATTCTTGAATTTACACAACTTGCAACCCTCATCGGGTTGCTTCGAACAGACGGCGTTACCTGCACTGTGTTTCGGTCAGCCTAGTGCCAATCCGCAAGTTCGAGGCTCAATTATCCTACGTCGCCATCGTAGTGTTTAGTAGCGATTGCCCACCGCAACCGCCACCTTCGCACTGGCTTATGCATTTCTCCGCCTGTGCAATCATTGAAAGCAAAATTGCTATCGCAATTTGTTTCAATGTAGATTGCTCCGCTGCGTTCATTCCATTCACTTCGCAACGGCGGTGGTATTATGTTCATCCTCCAAAGCCTTGCCCTTTGCAAGCCTTTTCAGATGAACATCGGCTCACGCAGTCAAAAATCCGCTGTCTTGGATTTTCAGGGTGTGAGAAAATTCATCATTTCCTCACACCTCACGGGCTGGGTTCGGCTTAGTTCCGTGTTCTACGTACAGCAATGTGTGTCAGCACACCTCACACGGCGCCCTTCTGAAAATCCGCTTCTTGGATTTTTGCAGTTCGTAGAGTTTGAATTTCATTCCGCCATTTTGCTAAAGCAAAAGGCTTCATTTCATCACTCTCCTCACTTGGACGGCATTTCCTCGCTTTGCTCGTCAGCCTTGCAAAAATCCGCTGTCTTGGATTTTCAGGGTGTGAGAAAATTCATCATTTCCTCACACCTCACGGGCTGGGTTCAGCTTAGTTCCATGTTCTACGTACAGCAATGTGTGTCAGTACGCCTCACACGGCGCCCTTCTGAAAATCCGCTATTCAAAGGATAGAAAAGAAAGCCAAAGTGTTTATAATTAGAGTATATTAATGTGGGGAGAGATATATGTCAATTTCTTTTAGCGGGGTAGGTTCCGGACTTGACACATCTTCTTGGGTTGAAGCGCTCGTTGCTTTGGAAAAACAAAAATTGACTTCAATTCAAACTAAAATTACAAACACAGAAACGCAGCAAACTGCCTTAAATACTTTAAAAACCAAAGCTACTACGTTAAAATCCACGGTTAAAGCTTTTACCGATTCTAATATTATCAGCGCTTTTGATATTTTTAACAGAAAAGGGGTCAGTGTTTCCGAAACTAAATATTTAACTGCTACCGCTTCTAATAATACTGCGCTGCAGAATTTTAATATCAATATTAAACAGCTTGCAACTCCTACCGCTGCAACAGGTCAAAATTCTTTGGGGCTTATTGCGGATACATCTACTAAAATTGTGGAATTAAATAACGGCGTCGTTAATAAAGGTACTGTTTCTGTTTATATTAATAATAAAAAAAGCGAATTTGAAGTTACAAAAGATACTACTGTAGAAGACTTGTTTTCCTGGATTGACGGGTTAACCGAAAAAGAAGGCAGTGCGTTCATAAATTCTGACGGCAAGTTTGAAATGGATTTAACTGATACTGACGTTACCGATGTAAAACTGGGGGCAAGCAATGATACAGGTAATTTGTGGTCATTCTTGAGCTTGAACTATGAATATGATGAAGAAGGGGATTTGACTTCTTTAGTCAGTACAAAAAAATTAAATCAAATTAAGCAGGAACAACCCATGGTAGGCAATGCCGCTAATTTTGCAACTCCTGTTACGGCAGGAACTTTTAAAATAGGAGATGCGGAATTTACTATCGATTCTTCTACTTCTCTTAACGGGCTGATTTATCAAATTAATAATAACCCCGATGCAAATGTTACCGCTAACTATGATGCGATTGAAAACAGGCTTATCATAAAGTCAAAAGACCCGGGAGCTACAACAATTAATATTGAAGCAGGGACTTCTAATTTTACTCAGGTTGCGGGTTTGACAACAGAAGCCGGGGAGTTAACCGCAAAATCACAATCGCTTGGCAAAAATGCAATCGTTGAAATTAACGGCACTACTTTTGAAACAGCTTCAAATACTCTTAATGAAGCCTCAACGGGTATCGCGGGTTTAACGTTGAACTTGCTTCAAACCACGCCCACAGACGAGCCTGTAAGTGTTACGGTTACCAATGACACTACTGAATTGACCTCTAAAATCGAGTCGTTTGTTAAACAGTACAACGAACTTCAAACCGAGGTCAAAAAAGCTACTGCTTCAAGCGGGAATTTTAAATATGATTCTTCGTTAAACAGCATGCTGAATGAAATTACTATGAATATTATGAATATAGTACCCGGCTTGAGCGCCAACGCTTCTTCGATGTCTGCCATAGGTGTTTCTACCGGTAAAGTTACTACTGATACTGATAATGTTTCTACGAAGCTTGTGTTTGATTCCGCTAAATTTCAAGAAGCTATGGAGCAAGACCCTGCAGGGGTAAAAGCGCTTTTTATCGGTAATGCTACTACGGAAATTACAGGTGTTATGCAAAAATTAAGCACGACCCTTGATAATTATCTGGATATTGAAAATGGTTATTTTGCATCTAAAAAAGAAAGCTTGGAATCCGGTGTCAAAACCTTGAATGACAGACTTAAGAAGAAACAATCATATTTGGAAGCTTATCAGGCAAGGCTGGAGAAACAGTTTCAGCAAATGGATACCTATATTGCCCAGCTGCAAAGCCAGTCTTCTTATTTTTCCTAGATTGCTGTATTTCCGCTTTGCCGTATAGCTTCGTATAACACAATAGAAACGCTGTTTGACAGGTTTAAGCTTCTTTTTTCCTCTATCATCGGAATTCTTAAACATGTGTTAAAATTTTCTTCCAGCAAGGCTTTTGGCAAACCCTTTGTTTCGCTGCCGAAAATAAGAAAATCTCCTTCTTTAAATTCTGCTGCAAAATGGGATTTTGCAGCTTTTGTTGTGATAAAGAATTTGTTTGAATCGGGATATTTTTCAAATATTTCTTCCAAAGTTGCTGCACGGGTGATTTTGACGTCGTCCCAATAGTCTAAACCCGCTCTTTTTACATGTTTTTCATCTATAGAAAAACCTAATTTGCCCGCTAAAAACAATTCGCTTCCGCTGCAAGCGCATAATCTGGCAATATTCCCGGTGTTTTGGGGGATTTCAGGTTCGTAAAGTACTATTTTAAAGTTACTGTTTTTCATTGAAAAATCTTTTGCTTTCCGTTAATACAGGCAAGCCCCTCACTACACAGAAAAATACCGAAATATAAACACACACTGTAGCTGCATTGAATATTACCGGTTTAAAACTGTAATCCAAAGGCATATACGCCGCTATCATTAAAGTAAATGCAAGCGCCTTGCATACAGCGTAGGTAAAACGTGAAAAATTCGATGCAACTATGAATTTGGCAACTTTTCCCTGCATCATTGTTGTTTCGCCGAATGCGGTATAACCCTGTTCTAATGCCAAAGCCCTTATTCCGTCTGTTAAAATTCCCCTTATCACTACTACCAGAGGAACCCATGGCGCTACCATAGCTAAAGTCGCAAAAGCAATCCAATAAATGTTTTCTACTATTCTGTCGCCTAAAATATCCAACACCGCGCCAAACTTGGAACATTCATTGAATTTTCTTGCTACAAAACCGTCAAGCCCGTCACCCCAAATTACAAAAATCGTGAGAATAAAAGAGGTTATATAAGCTGCGGGTGTTTTAAAATAAAGCAGCGTAATTGCTATAACAGCTAAAAGCATTCTTGTGATTGTGATAATATTCGCCATTTTTTATTTCCCCCATTTTGTTTTATGTTCATCAAATACCGTCTTTTCGAGTTCGGAGATTTTTGCTTCTACAAGGTGGCGGTAGTTTTTTTCTTCTTCTATAGAACAATTCTCTTCAACGTAAATCTTTTCCCCCATAATAAGTGTGCCATGGCTTAATCCCACGGGAATATTATAATTGTCCCAGGAATTAAGGCTTACGGTGTTGGTGTAGTGCGTCATAATGGGAATTATCGGACAGCCGCTCATTTTTGCCAGTTTAATCAATCCCTTTTTTACTTTTTTGGCCGGGCCTATAGGACCGTCAGGGAAAAATGCTATATTTTCTCCGGCTTTTAATGCTTTTATCATTTCTCTCATAGCCTTTTCGCCTTCACGTTGAAAAGAGCCTCTGATTAATGAAAAACCAAGCAAATGACAAACTTGTGCAATGATTTCACCGTCGTTACTGGGGCTGATTAAGATATTTATGTTTTTACGATGTTCTTTAGGGAAAAGACCCATACCTATTTGAGTTCCATGCCAGGTTGCATAAATAACGCCTTTTTTTTCACAAGAATAATTTATGGTATGCTTTTTCATTAACAAGTCTAAAAAATTCAAATAACCGTAAAAAACAGCATTAGCAGCAAGTTTTATTTTAAAACGCTGGGTAGGGGTCTTTTCATGTAATCGCAGACCCTTTGTATTAGACATTAAAATACTCCTTAATAGTTTTTGCAACTTCTTTGGACGCTATTTTTTCTCCGAATTTTTCTTTTATTTTTTTAAGCTCTGCTATCATTTTTTCACGTTTCGGCTGATTATGAAGCAGGCTCAAAATTTCACTTGCAATAAGTTCAGGCTGCGCTCTGTGCTGAATAAATTCCTGTACGATGTCTTTTGATGCAACTATGTTTGGTAAAGATACTTTTGAAATATGTCTGATTGCTAAATATATCCAATAGAATGGCAACGGTCCTTTGTAGCACACTGCCATAGGGGTTTCATACATTGCCGCTTCAAGCGTTACCGTACCCGATGTTAATATTAAAGCGTCAGAACAGGCTAAAAGCGCGTGATTTTGTCCTTTTATTAATTTAATATCAATACCTTCGTTTTTAAGGTCGTCTATGTATTTGTTTAAGAATTTTTCATCCATATTTTCTGCCTGTGAAATGCAGAATTGGATTTTCTTTTGATGGTCGTATATTTCCCTTATAGCTTCTTTGTAAACCGGCATCATATATTGAAGCTCAAATTTGCGGCTGCCGGGGAATACACCTACTATTTTTTTATTCGGGTTTAAACCGTTTTGGGCTATAAAGTCTTCTTTTGTATATCCGAAATAAAGCTGTGATACCAAAGGATGACCTACATATTTTGCCGTGATATTTTCTTTTTTGTAGAATTTTTCTTCAAACGGGAAAATTACCATTAACTGTGAAATATACTTTCTTATCTTGCTTACGCGGTGTTTGCGCGATGCCCATACCTGCGGGGAAATATAATAAAATGTTTCAAAATTGTATTTTTTTAAAATTTTTGCAATTTGAAGGTTAAAACCGCCGTAATCTATCAGCAGTACCAAGTCAGGCTTATATTCATTGTTAAGATAGTCTATTATTTCCTTGCCCAGTTTAAAATGGTCAAAGATAGCTTTTATGCTAAGACCGACTACATTCATTTTTGAATGGTCTTTAAAGATTTTTACTCCGGCAGCTTCCATATTTTTACCGCCTACACCTTCTATAACTAAATCGGGCATAGTTTCTTGAAGTTCTTTTACCACCGTAGCAGCATGCATATCACCTGAATGTTCGCCTGTTATGATAAATAGTTTTTTCATACCGCCACCACTACAATATTGTGTTTGTTCGCATATTCTATCATTTTTTCTTCCTCAACTATAAAAGTTTCGTTGGCTTCAAGCGCTAAAACATTTGCACCAAAGCGTTTCATTACATGAAGGGTGCGAAGCCCTACTGTCGGGATATCAAATCTTTTATCTTGTTTCGGCTTGCTTACTTTCACTACCGTGGCTCTTTTGCTGCCCAGTTTACCGCCTCTTTCTATACATTTATCGGTACCTTCGATTGCTTCTACCGCTAAAATCATTTTATCCTGCACTACCACGCTTTGACCTATATCAAGCCCGCCTATTTCTTTTGCTGTTTTAAAACCGAATTCGATATCTTCAAGTTGCTGATTATCAGGCTCTATATTGCCAAGCGTGCCTTTTTTGACCAAAAGTTCTTTTATAAATAATGTCTGGTCAAGAACTTTTATCCCTTCTCTTTCAAGTTCTTCGACCATTATTAGCATAAGGGCGTCATCGTTTAACTGTTTGGCTGATTTTAAAAGGTTGAAAGCTTTTTTATCCAAACGGGGGTTTCGGAACAAGACTTCTTTTGAAACCTTGCCTATAAATGTCAGCTGCTTTACGCTGTTTTCTTTTAAAGTATTGATGATTTTTGTAACTTCTCCGACACCGAAAGTATAAACTTTTTTGCAGTATTTATGCAGCTGATTGCGATTTTTATGTGAAAGAGATATGCAAATTACATCAAATCCTTCCCTCGCTGCAATTTTTGCTACCATTACAGGAAGTTCCCCATCACCTGCTATTAACGCTTGTACTTTATCAAGATTTTTCATTCTTTCTTTTCTTTCAGCTATTTAAGCGTACACACAAGTACACCCGTATAATATTAAAGATAATAAAAAAAGGGTGTAAGGTCAAATTAATAAAGTAACAAATTGTTGCAACAGGAACGGACAAATAACAAAAAAAATAATATTTTGTTTTAAAATGAATGTGGATATAGTTGGTAGGCAGGATGAGTGTTCGGTTAAACCTTAATAGTCTATGCTTGACAAGCAGGCTTGGTAAGCATGCCGGAGCAGATGAAGTCAAATACTCTGCTAATAATCAGGTATCCTTTAACGGTAGAATTGTAGATGTAATAGGGAAATTTTCCGATAAACTGGTTGAGAAACAATTTGTTCATAATGCCCTTAAAAATAAGACCATTAACAACTTTTTAAAAAGCGCCAGTAATAATCCGGGTATATATGAAGCACTGATTGCCCTCGGTATTACTTGTTCTATAAGACCTTTGACAATTTTAACAATACCCGGAGCGAAAAAAGAAGACAAACAGTATGCTGCGGCTCAATCTATTTCAAGCGGAGCTGCAGGGTTGGGCTTTGCCTATATGATTTATAAGCCGATTGAAACGGCTCTTGACTCCATATTAAAAGATGTTAATGCTAAAAATGTTGATAAAGCTATAGGAAATTTTTATAAAAACACTCAATATACCGATTTAATAGAAAAACTGGTCGCAAATAAATTAATTCCATCCGCTAATGAAATACCTGCCCTGATGGGCAAGCTTGATAAGCATGACAGAGATTTATTTACAGTAGTAAAAAACTTTGCAAAAAACAATGCGGATAATAATTTAATCAAGCTTATGGCTAATGAGGAAGGTAAAGCGATTGATTTATTAAAGAGCTTAAATAAAGCTTTGGGAGACTCTTTTAATGCCGTAAAAAATTGTGATATACCTGATACTGCCAAATATCTTGTACATAAATCGATTCACTACAGTGATACGGGAGAGCTGAAAACGGTTATTTCTTTAGCCGCAAATAAAACAAAGTATTTCTTAAATCAGTCAAGCAAATTTGTTCTTGCTCCGGTGTTGGCGCTTGTTACTATTGCTGTTATTCCTAAAGTTATGCACCTGATTTTTCCCCACCGAAATAAAAAATCCACAAATAATAATATGCTGACACATGAGAAAAACATAATTTTTGCGGAAAAAATTAAAAATACAGCTAAAGCGGACCCTGTATTCAAACAGTTTACCCGTCAAAAGCCTGCCGCTCAGATTGCTTTTACCGGTGCAACGGGTGATGCGTTAAAATTTGTCGGTAAAGCTTATAATAAAGTCTACAATAAACCTGCTTCAGGTATATTTAAGGCTATTTTTAATAAAGTTTCACGCTCCAAATTTTTCTCTTCCAGGATGGATAAACTGATGGAAAATGCCGTGGTTGAAAAACATGGAATGAAAATTCTAAAGCGTAAAGTTGACGGCACTATTATGAATAAATTTGACAATAATTTCTTCCTTAATAACCTGCCTCAGATTATATCCTGCTGGCTGAGCGGTTTTTATGTATTTAACACCATCAGAAACAAAAAAATTGAAAAAGAAAGAAAACCGGCTCTTTGTACCAATATGATTTTTGTAATGTCATTTTCATTGCTGGTAAGTAAAATTTTAGATAAATTACTTCAGCCGCTTTTAAATGCGTTTGAAAGAACACATAAAACTCTTATGAGGGGTAAGGTTACCTATGATATTCCTTACGGTTGGAAGATGGCTTATTCATTGCTAATCTGCACTTTTGCATTCAGATACCTCGGACCGGTTATTGCTACGCCTGCTGCTGATAGAATTACTAAATTCCTGCAAAAACATGGATTATTAAAAAAACCGAATGAAACCGAACAGACAAAGAAATAGGGAGCCTTAAAAACAGGGTATATCCCTTAAAAAGACCATGTTAACCATATGGTCTATTTTTTTTTACATCTTACGGTGGATGAATATTACCCCCCAAATATAGTAATTTATAAGTACTTGGGAAAAAGTGAGTTGGTAATATGCAAATATCGAGTCTTGATATTACACTAAGACGTATAAGTCAAATAGAAAAACAGTTTGAGCTTTTGTCAGGTTCTCCGGGCGAGAATGATTTTGAGGGCATGCTTAATTCTGCTATGCAAAAGACTGACTCTGACCAATCGCTTTCTGTTCAAAATAATTTTACTAAATTACCTGAAATTGCTAATATGGCAAGCTTTCAGACTAAAACAGATTCTCTTCCCGATTTTGAAGATATTATTAACCAACAAGCAAAAGCAAACAGTGTAGATAAAAAACTGCTCAAAGCCGTTGTAAAAGCCGAATCCAATTTTAATCCCAATGCTACTTCTCCTGTCGGGGCCATGGGCTTAATGCAGCTGATGCCTTCTACTGCACAGAGCCTTGGGGTTGTGAACCCCTATGACCCTGAACAAAATGTGCAGGGCGGCGCTAAATATTTGAAATCACTTTTGAACAAATATGATAATAACAAGCAAAAAGCTTTGGCTGCCTATAACGCGGGCTCTGGAGCGGTAGATAAATATGATGGTATTCCGCCTTATAAAGAAACCCAAAATTATATTCAAAAAGTATTACAGTATGAAACAGAACTGGATAAGGACTAAGAAGCGATGTTAAGAGGAATTGAAACAACTAAAAACGGTATGATGAGTATCCTTGAGTACAATGATAACATTGCTCACAGCCTTGCGAACTCTAATACTACGGCTTTTAAACAAACCAAGCTTGCTTTTAAAAACATTCATGACAATCTTATTAATCATATTGAAAAAGACGGCAGTATCGAAAAACAATCGGGAACAATGGGAACTTTGAGCGTTGGTTCTGTTATTGATTCTTATACTATAGATTTTTCACAAGGACCTATTAAAGAGACGGGCAACACTTTTGACCTGGCTATTAACGGTGAAGGCTTCTTTAAAATTCAGGATAAAGACAATCAGCCTTCTTATACAAGAAACGGCACATTAATTATGCAAACTGACGGCACAATGACAGATATGAACAATCGTCCGATTTTGAGTCGTAGCGGCGTTGTTAAAATTCCGCTGCAGGATAGTAACGGCAAGAGCATTGATACATCTAAGATTGTTATTCAGGCTGACGGTAGTATTTTTTATGACAAAGTGAATTACGGCAAAATTGATATTTACGATTTTGACGATAAATCTAAATTGGTTGATATCGGAAACGGTAGTTTTCGCTTAACGAATAATGCCGATAATGATGAAAAAATTATTACTAATACTCGTATAGAACAGGGCAGTCTTGAGTTGTCAAATGCAAATCCCATTTTGAGTTTGATTAATTCTATTAATGCCCAAAGGTCTTATGAAACTATGAATAATATAATGCAAAGTACATCTAAATCATTGGAGAACGCAATAAATAAGGTTGGAAAATCAGTAGGTTAAAACTTTCGGGAGGAAATATATGCTAAGATCATTATCTACAGCAGCAACGGGTATGATAGCCCAGCAAATGAATATCGACGTAATTGCAAACAACGTTGCGAACGTCAATACAAGCGGGTTTAAAAAAGTGCGTGCGGAATTTCAGGAATTATTAAGCCAACAATTGAAATCTCCCGGAGCTTTTACCGACCAGGGTACTACACAGCCTGTAGGTATCGCTATCGGACTTGGTACAAAAACTTCCGCGACAACAAGGAATTTTACACCCGGAACTATGCAGGCAACAGGCGGTAAATTTGACATTGCTATTGAGGGGGACGGATTTTTCCAAATTCAGCTTTCAGACGGGTCTTTAGCTTATACTCGCGATGGCAACTTTAAAGTAGATGCTAACGGACAGTTAACTACAACCGATGGTTCTTTGCTTCAACCTGCTATTTCTATTCCTCAGGATGCTGTTGAAGTTACTATTACACCGGACGGCAGAGTTTCTGTTAAAACGGGGACCGATATTAACCTGACAGAAACAGGACAAATTCAGCCCGTAAGATTTTTGAACCCCGCAGGGTTAACTTCTATCGGCAGAAATTTATTTAAAGAAACAAACGCTTCAGGCACTCCTTTTGAAGGTATCGCCGGACAAGACGGTTTCGGTACTATTCAACAAGGGTTTGTAGAAGGCTCTAACGTGCAAATCGTTGAAGAAATGATTAATCTTATTCAGGCAGAACGTGCTTTTGAAAGTAATTCCAAGGTCGTAAGTTCATCTAACGAAATTCTCAGACAAACAAATCAGTTGAGGTAATAAAATGAAATTCTTTGTTAAAACATTAGCATTAATAGTGATAGCGGGTTTGAGTATAAGCCCTGCTTTTAGCGCTGTTTTGACTAAAGAATATATTCAAAATACGGTTTTGGAGCAGCTAAGCCGTCAATATGAAGGTGAAATTGTTATCAAATCAATGCCTCTGGTTTCTGTTACAGTGCCTGATGAGAGAGTGATTATTGAAACAACCTGCAATTTTAATTCGCCTTCTGCCAATAAAGTTGCTAAAGTTCAAATTATTTCTAACGGCATTACAATGAGAGTGTTTTTTGTGCCTATAGAGGTTAAAAATTATAAAAATGTGCTTGTTGCCGTTAAAAATATCGCCAAAGACGAGCCGTTGACAACTTTTAATACGGCAATAGAAAGACGTTCAATAACCGGCAGTGCTGCAAGCTTTATTACAGACGAAGCGGAAGCCGTAAATTTAATAGCACAAACACCTATAAAAGCAGGGCAGCCCGTTGAAAAAAGATATTTGACTAAAAAAACCGAGGTTTTTAAAGATTCAATCGTACTTGCTACATTCCAATCGGGCGGTATCAATTTAACCATTGAAACTCAGGCCATGGAAAACGGCGGTATAGGTGACTATATTAAGGTTAGAAGCAAAGAATACAATAAAATTTATCAGGGAAAAATACTGGAACATAACAGAGTACTAATTCAAATATAAGGATATATTATGAACGCTTGGGGAAAGAAAATAATAATAATAGCAATGCTAACGGTAATGAGTATGCCGGCTGTCGCCGAGTCTTTGTTCTCAACGGGAGTTTCGCAAAATCACTATCCTGTTCAGCCCCGCTCTTTGTATAATAGCGGAAGAGCCAGAACTATCGGTGATATTGTTACGGTTCTCCTTGAAGAAACTATTGTGGCTAACGATTCTTTAAAATTTAAAATCACAAGAAGTTCAAATATAGATGATAATTTTACTCCGCTGATTAACAGGGCATTACCTGAAAAATGGAGATTACCCACCAGTGATATTAACGGTTTCGGCGGCGGTCAGGATATTCAAAATACAATTTCAAATGACAGAACAGTAACTTATAAAGACAAAATCACAGCGCAGGTTACGCAGATTCTTCCTAACGGAAATCTTCTTGTTCAGGGTAAAAAAGCTACTGTTAATAACGGTGAGAAAGTTGACCTTGTTTTAAGCGGTGTGGTTGACCCTCGTTTTATAACAAGGGACGGCACTATTGATTCAGCTCAGGTTGCTAATTTGCAGCTGGCATTCCAGGGACAGGGAACTGTTTCACGTTCAAGCAACGAGGGATTGATTAACAAGTTTGTAAGGTTTTTATTTTAACGGGGGGTATATGTTAAAGAAGTTAATTACATCGATTTTAATATTAATGCTCTTATCGCCGGGTCTTTTATTGACGGCTGATGCCAGTACCGTCAGGGTTAAAGACATAGCCCATGTAAGCGGTATAAGAGATAATCAGGTAGTCGGATACGGGCTTGTTACCGGATTGGCAAGCACGGGAGATAACAGCCGTTCGACACAAATTACAAACCAAAACCTTTTAAATAACTTAGGAACTACGATTTCCAACTTTAACGATATTAAAAAAGGTAATTCCGCTGCTGTTATAGTTACGGCAACTATTCCTCCGTTTGCAAAAAACGGGGACAGGATTGATGTAATAGTTTCTTCCATGGCTGATGCGAAAAGCCTTGAAGGCGGCGTTCTTATTCAAACCCAGCTTTTAGCGCCTAACGGTGAAATTGTGGCGGTAGCGCAAGGACCTATCAGTGTTGGAGGTACCGACCAATCAGCAGGCGGCTCCAGGGTAAGAACTTCTATTACCACATCAGGCAGAATACCGGGCGGAGCTATTATTGAGAGAGATATTCATACTATAATCGGGGATGAAACCGGGATTAAACTTGTTTTAAATAAACCTGATTATACTATGGTTACACGGGTAACTCAGGCTATTAACTCCAATGTAGCTAACGCAAGAGCGCTTGACGGTAATACTGTACAAATCGAAGTTCCCGTTAATTTTCAAAATAACAGGGTAGGGTTTTTGTCTATGATTGAGAATCTTGTTGTAACAATGAATGATAACCCTGCAAAAATTATTGTAAATGAAAGAACAGGTACGGTAGTTATTGGCAACGAGGTCAAACTGCTGCCTGCTGCTATTGCTCATGGCAATTTAACCGTAAATATCAGAACAGACTATCAAATTTCACAGCCTCTGCCGTTTGCCCCTCAGGGTGCGCAAACCACCGTAGTAGGTACAAGTGAAATCGAAGTTACAAAAGAGTCCGGCAAAATTATAGAATTGCCGTCAAACTCTAATTTAAATGAGCTGGTGAGAGCTTTAAACGCTATCGGGGTTACTCCGATAGATTTAATTTCAATCTTGCAGGCGCTAAAAGCAGCAGGCTCGCTGCAGGCTACTATAGAAATAATCTAGTGAGGAGAAAATGATTAATCCGATTCAAAACACTAATATTCAGGATTCAAATGTTCAAAACAATTTGAATGAATTAAGACGTTTGAATTGCAAAGAACAATCCTCTGATGATAAACTTTGGGAAGCGGCTAAAGGCTTTGAGGCGATTTTTGTAACAAGACTGCTTGAGCAAATGAATGATTCTGAAATGGGAAAAGGAGGTTTTTTAGGACGCAGTAACGGTGAGAAAATGTACAAGAGTATGTTTTTTCAGGAGATAGGGAAAGAAATCGTAAAAAATCCGACGGCTTCTTTCGGGATGGCAAATGCGGTTTATAATCGGTTGAAAAACACAGGACAACAGGGGTAGAGATGGTAGAGCAAATAGGATCAGCTTCAATAAGTTCAATTCAGTGGTTAAGGGCGCAAAATGCATTTAATGCGGCTAAAAAACCTTTTGTGGAAAATACGGAAATTGAAAATATCAATCAGGAAAGAAGCCTTCTTTCCGATATTAAAACAGAACAGCGTTTATCGGAACTTGATACAAAAACTATAGAAGATATTAAAACTTCAGGCGCAAAAGTTAATGAAAATTTGAGTGATGAAGATATTAAATACGGATTTATGTTCGGACAGAGTGTACTTGTGGATTATACGGCTTAGGTGGTTATGAAAAAAGTTATTGAATTAAATCAAATAATAGATAACGAAATTCAAATTTGTAAAGAGTTTGATGAAATTTTGGAAGCAAAAAAAGAAGCTATAATGAAATCCAAAGTTACCGAACTTGCGCAATTTGACGCTAAAATTGTTGAATACCACAAAAAACTGAAAGAAATTTCTGTAACAAGAAAATTGGTAAATAAAAAATTCGGGAATGAAAATCTTTATTTAAGCCAAATAATTAGTTTAATAGAAGATAAATCCGAAGCAACTAAAATTAAGGAAAAAAGAAATGTAATACGAAATATTACACAAAAAATCGAACTAAATAATAAGATTATAAATTCATTAATTGACCATTCGCTAAAAATAATAGACGGAAGCATTTTAGCGATAGCAATGGCGTTAAGCAACGGAGATTTGCAGTCAAAAGTTTACGGGCAAAAAGGGGAGAAAATACAAAATAATGATATAAAAAGCTCAATAGTTGAAGAGGCTTAAAGACAAACACAGGGGAGAATTAGATGGTTTACGGATTATACTTGGCACAAAATTCGCTGGTACTCAATCAGTCAGCATTAAATGTAGTCAGTAATAATATAAGCAATATGAATACTCAAGGTTATAGCAAACAGAGGGTTAACCTTGCTTCTATGACCAGTAATTATGCTGCCTCAAGCCTTCAACAAAGAGCAAATCAGGGCATGGGAGCTTATATCCAGAACATTTCAAGAAATCGCGACAGCTTTTTAGACACTTATTATAGGACTGAAACTTCCAAACTTAACTATTATTCCGAAATGTACCAGACCGGTTCCATCATCGAGAATATGGCAAATGAACTTAACGATACCGGGCTTAATAAGGTTTTGCAGGATTTTTATTCCGCTACGCAAAATTTGAGCTTATATCCAAATAATCTGACTACAAAAACGGATTTTATACAAAAGGCTACAAGCGTTGCGACGACTTTTAACAGTGTATCAAACCAGCTTAAACAGACAAGAAAAGAGCTGGTAGGGGAAATAGGCGAACCTTCAAGTTTAACAACTTCAAAAGCAAAAGCTTACACTGATGAAGTAAATGATCTTTTGAAACAGCTGGCTGACCTTAATAAGAATATTATTTATCAGACTACCAATGCTTCGGGTTCGCCTAACGGCTTGCTTGACCAGCGTGATAAATTATTAGACCAGTTATCCGAATATCTGCCTATTACTGTTTCTGAAACATCAAACAGCGGTATATCCGTATCGGTCGGAAATGTCACCCTTGTAAAAAGCGGAGAACTCACAGGCGTACTTAAAATCGCTCAGGGTACACAAGACAATCCCGCTATAGTCAGTGTGGAAAGTCCGGATGGCTCAAAAATTTTGACGGACGATATTTTAAAACAAGCTTCTTCAGGTTCGCTGGCTGCGGTATTGGTTATGGGCGGGAATTCCACAAGCGAATTGTCTATTCAAAGTTCTTTGGATATGCTGGATAAATTTGCCGCCGCTTTTGCTCAGGAAATAAATGATATCCAACTTAAGACAGAAGCAGGTCCGCCGCCTATGACAAGCGCCTGGATTGATACTTCTACCAGTCCCTCTACCCTGAAAGCAGCAACCGAACCTATTTTTGTGAATACATCAGGTACATTTAGCGCTTCTGATATAAAAATAAATTCTGCTATTAAAGATGACCCAAAACAAGTTTCAACAGCCTACGTTGAAGCAGTCGACGATGTTACCTGGGATATTCTTGAACCGGATGAAATAGGTAATAATGAGAGCGCCAAAGCTTTTGCTTCTTTGAGAAACAAAAATATACCGGGTTTGGATAATCTTACTACAGAAGGTTATATTGCTTTTATGACCAGTAATTTGGGCAGCAAGGTCGGTTCTGTAGCAGATAATCTGGAAGTCCAGACTATTGTACAATCAGAAGCTTACACGCAACGCGAATCAACTATAGGTGTAAACGTTGATGAAGAATTGGTTGATTTAATAAGATTTCAACGTGCATATGAAGCATCTGCAAGAATATTTAATGTAGCAAGTGAAATCATGCAGACTATGGTTAATTTGGGAAGATAAAGGAGAAGTGATATGAGAGTAACAAATAATATGATGAACCAAAGTACTTTGAGTTCAATACAATATAATCAATCTTCTTTATTAAATATGCAAACCCAGATGGCATCACAAAAAAAGGTTAATGTTCCTTCTGATGCGCCAAGCGCTATAGCCAGTATCCTGAATGCAAACGGCGCCCTAAATAAAATTGATATTTACGGAAATAACATTACTTATTTAAACGGAGAAGTGGAAGTTGCCGAAGGTTCATTAAGTCAGGTTTCAGAGTTATTACAAAGGCTCAAAACTTTAACTCTTAATGCTGCTAACGGCACAAACAGTGAAGATCAGCTAAAGTCAATTAACGATGAAGTAAAACAAATTAAAGAACAGGTTGTTGCTCTTGCTAATACAAACTATCAGGACCAATATATTTTTTCCGGGAATAAAATAGGCACCCCTGCTTATGAAATAAATGATGACGGAGAAATTATTTATAACGGTACTTCTCAAACGGGTAATTACAAAAGAGAATATGAAATATCAGATAATGTTTTTGTTTCCGTGAATGAGGCAGGGGATAGGATTTTTGGCTATTCGGAATTACAGAACCCCGGTCCTCCACTTGTTTATACAGGAGAAGGCTTGATGAATACCCTTAATCAATTAACTACGGCGTTAGATGCTTCGCCTGCTGATTTTGACGTTATAAGATCTCAAATTGACGGACTGGATAGTGCTTTAAGTACGGTTTTAGCTGTCAGAACCGAGCTTGGCGGCGTTCAAACAAGACTTACTATGACCAATGAACTTCATGAAAATAATAAAATCAACTATAGTACAATTCAATCAAATTTGCAGGATGTTGATATGATTCAGCTTATATCGGATATTACAAAGCAGCAAACTTCACTTCAGGCTTCTTTATCCGTTGGTTCTCAAATAATGTCCTTATCTTTGCTGGATTTTATGTAATTTACCATCTCACTATCTACGAGGGGATTTCCCTCGTTTTTGTTAATTTTAACCGAAAGGATTGATATATTATGCAAACACTATGTCCGTTTAATTCATCTGATAAATCTTGTAATTCTTCCTGCGCGCTGTACATTGCACCCGAAGAATTGAACGAGCTTGTTTTAAATAAGCTTGCGAGTCTCGGGTTAATGAAAAGAGATGAGGGTATTTGCTCTTATAAACACATGGCATTGTGTATGGGGCGTAATATTTTCGAATCTAATCATGCAAAATACGGAAGATAAAGAGTAATTTGATTTTTTAATAATGTGTTAAAATTTGCCTAACAGCTATAAAAAATAGTAAAATGTAAATGAAGAATAAGCTGTGGAAGTTTATGGATAACAAACAAACAGAAAAAACACCTGCCGAGGCAGCTGACATTACAGAAGAAGTGAATAATTTTCCCGCAACGGAAGATTATCATACGCTGTTCTCTCAAGGGGTTACTTTTTATGAAGAAAGAAATTATGCCAATTGTGCAGCAATTTTTAAAAAAATTATGGAGCTTTATCCTGAGCGCGCAGAGGCTTTGATTAATTATGCGGATGCAAACTATCATTTGGGAAATGTTAATGAAGCGCTTAAATATTGGAATTTAGCAAAAGAACGGGACAAATATTTAATTAACGCCTATATTAATATGGGTAATTATTATATGTCTAAAAATGACACTAAGAAGGCGATAAGTCAATTTGAACAGGCATTTTGTATCAATCCTTATAACGAAGTTAATCTGTTAAATTTAGGTATAGCTTATGAAAAAGAGGATAATCGAAAACAAGCATTTATGATTTATGAATTTTATGCTGCTCATTCTACCAATGTTTCATCAGTAGAGTATAAGAACGTACACAAAAAAGTTTCCATGCATAAATTAAATGCTATTTCTCATATTAAGCTCGGTATGTTTTTTGAAAAAAAACAGTACTATAGAAAGGCTTTGCAATCTTATTATGAATCAATCAGGGTTTTCCCTAATTTTACAAAAACTTATTCTAATATCGGCAATATTTTATATAAGTTGGAAAAATATGAAAATGCGGTTGACTTTTGGATAGAGTCATATAAAATCGATTCACATCAGGTTAATTTGTGTTTAAATCTTGGCTTAGCCTACGAAAAGCTCGAAAAACCGCTTGAAGCTTTTTGTTTTTTAACGCATTTTATTCAACAATCGAGAAGAGTCAACAACGATGTAATTTTAACCAGAAAAAAAATTGCCGAATTGCAGCAGGTTTTGACCGAAAACCCACAACTGCTTGAAGACTATAAATTTGAAACCACAAAATTAATAGAAGAAAATAAATTTAAAGATGCCGTCTTTAGGCTTTCTAACATATTCTTAATTACAAAAGATATTGAGGTGCAAAAACAAATTCAAAAGCTGAAACCCAAGGCTGAAATTATTTACCGTGCAGCGGAAACTGCCTATGAAATAGGTAAAGTACTTAAAGCTCAAGGCAATCCTGATGTTGCTATTGATAAGTTTAAACTTTCTTCCGTGCTTTGGGAAGGCAGTCCTTTTAAAGAAGATATCGATGCACAAATAGCTGATTGCAGGGCTATTTTGGGTGATTCTATTTCTGCTATGATAAAAACAAAACATTAATTATGAAAAATCTGCTTTTAAAATTTAAAAAATTCTTCCATTATTATATTTTGAGGAGAAAATATTTCAGAGAAGGGGCTTGTAAAGCTTGCGGCAGGTGCTGCCGTGAAATTTATGTAAGGCATTCTAGAGATGTTATTAAAACAGAAGAAGAATTTAATTCCCTCAAAAACAGGCATTATTTTTACGGATATTTGAAAATCATAGGGCAAAATGAAACAGGACTTGTGTTTGCGTGTACAAAACTTGATAAGGAAACAGGCAAATGCACGGCATATAATACCAGACCTCTTTTATGCAGACAATATCCCGTGGAAGAAATCTTTATGATGGGCGGCAGTATCAGCGATGATTGCGGCTATAAGTTCGTACCGATAAAAACTTTTGAAGAAATTTTAAGGAAATTGAAGTAATTTCTTTTTTTGGATTTTTAATTTATAATAAAGCAATGAAAAATGTTTTAAGATTATTTATTTTTATACTTTGTTCAGCTTGCCTGATGTCACATGCACATGCTTCTATGGGCGTTCTTTCTAATAATACAAATGAGTCGGTGAAGCTTTTGAAATTACAGGTAGAGCAGGCACAGGAGCAAAGAACTTCGGAAGAAAAAGAGCCTGAAGCGGATGTTACACAAGATGTTGTACAGGTTGATAAACTGAGAGAAGCCCACTATAAAGAACTTAATGAGGCAGTTAAGAAAGCGTCCGTTCAAAAAACAAGCGCTTCTGCCGGCGTGACTTTTTGGCAATTCATCAAAGGTGTTCCTATGGATGACGGTATAATTATAGGTATGTGGAGTTACCACACAGAGCCCGGGGGACATGATAAATACACCGAAACTAATAATCTCATAGGGCTGCAGGTTAAAGGTGTTTTTGCCACTACTTTTGTTAATAGCTGGGGCGACAGATCTTATTTCTTTGGAGTTTCAAGAAAGTTTTGGGAAAAACAATATAAGTATGGTTTTAAACTAAACGGGCAGTATAAAGCGGGTTTGATGTACGGTTATTATGACAGATATCCGAATATTGCTAATTTTTCGCCTTTTATTTTTCCTGTATTGGGGGTTAATTATAAAAATATTGCCGTTGACTTGTCTATGATTCCGTCGAATTATCCGATTTTTGTTGCTATGTGCAGAATTGATGCTCCGAAGTTTAAAAAGAATACTAAAAAAGCTCCTGCAGAATTGAATAATGTAAATAATATTAATACACCTCAAAATACTGACGGAGTTGATGTAGACATAAAAAAATCCCCCGATAACAAGACAGGGGAAGAAGTGAGTAGCAACTAGATTAGAAGTGTTGAGGATTCTAATTCTATGATAGCTTGCCGCCATACCTTTTAAATCAGGAGAAAGTCTTGTTTGCAATTCTACTTTGTGGCTAGTTTTGCGCTAATGCTTTTAGGTTAGCCAAAAATTTGTCAACAACTTAACCCGTATCAGCAAACCGGACAGCTATTTGAGAAAGTAATTCTATTATCGGGCAACAATCTGACCTGCGTCAGCAAGCCTCGTAGCTGTTTGAGAAAGTAATTCTATTATCGGGCAACAGTCTGACCTGCGTCAGCAAGCCCCGCAGCTGTTTGAAAAAGTAATTCTATTATCGGGCAACAATCTGACCTGCATCAGCAGCTAGTCTTCTTTTATCGGATCACGGTTAATTAAATCTATCGCAAGTCGTGCCGTATTTGCAAGCTCTTGGGGAATATTTGCAACCGTACATAGTTGTCTTAGTACATCAATAGTGCGTTTGAAGGCTCTTACCACATCACCTTCCGAAAATTCACCGTCTATGAATAATTCCTCCCATTCACATCCGTTAATCCAGTGTTCTATAAATGCACTGAATTTAGGGTTGAGATTCATCATATTTTCTATGCCTTTTTCTTTTTGGGAGCGTTCAATTTTTCGCATTATATCTCTTGCCCTGTAGATAGAGTTTTTGACATTTGAGCTGTATCTTAGGCGGCTTCGCATTGCCATTCTGTCGTCTTCCGTAGAAATAGCGCATACAATTCCCGCAAGTTCGCTGTGGTTTAAATTATTAAATATTCCTTTAAAGATAAGTTCGGCAAGGTAAAGTTCGTTTTCCGTGCGCAGGCATGATGTTGTAAAACCGCATTCTGTGGGAAAATCGCTTTCTACATACTGATATTCGCCAAGAATTTCTTTCAGCTTTACAAACCTGTTCCAGTAGATGTCCTTTTGGGTTTCAATAACGGCTTTTATTTTTTCCCGTTTTTTTTCGAAACGCTCCTGCAAATCCGCTTCCCTAATATGTTTTTTGTACATTTTGCAGTAGTTGCATTTAATTTGTTCCATTTTGTGATATAAATCTTTGGTCTTTTGGGAATATTCAACTACTTCCGGCGCATTTTTGCCGCCGCTGTGCCGTGCCTGCTTAAGCAGAGTGTTGGTTATTTTTTTGTACTGAACAAAGGTATTTTTTAATTTGTTATAATTCAACAAATCCGAGGTTTTGAGCTTATAAGGACAGTTGAAGTTTTCTATTGCATCAAGTCGTTCTTCAACATAATTAAGTTCGTCATAAAAGGGCTTCAGCCTGTTTGTTGATGAAAAATACCCGAAGCTCTTTAAAATCAATTCTCTTGATTGTTCCATGTCGAACTTTTGCAAAAGGTTTAAAACCATTGAATAGCTTGGCGTAAATCGACTTTCTAAAGGCTCTGCTTTTGATGAAACAAGCTCATGCACATCTACGGGATCGTCAAACGGGTTGCCTACAACTACTACGTGTCCGACTTCGTCCATTCCACGTCTGCCGGCACGACCTGACATTTGTAAAAATTCGCTGGCTGTGAGTTTTCGGTGTCCGCTGTCTGTGCGTTTGCTTATTGAGCTTATAACGGTTGTTCTTGCCGGCATGTTTATCCCTGCAGCCAAGGTTTCGGTCGCGAAGACTACTTTTATAAGACCTTTTTGAAATAATTTTTCTACAAGTACTTTTAAAGACGGCAAAAGTCCGGCATGGTGGCTGGCGACCCCTGCATATAACGCTTTTAAGTGTCTATGGTTTTCTAAGTAAGGATTTTCATAGACGTATTCTTTGATGGTACATCTTAACTCTTCTTCTTCTTCAGGCGTCAAAAGCCTCAAATCAGCACATTCAAACATATATGCATCACATTTTTTGCGGCTGAATGTAAAATGAATGGCAGGCAGCATATCTTTACGATGAAGAATTTCAACCAGCGTTGCAGGTGAGGTCTTTCTTTTTGCCTTGGAAAATTTGTTTTTAACAGGCAAAGCTTTAATTTTGCTGTTAAGCGCTCCGCCCGGGGCAAATAACGGGACAATATCATTCAAATTCGGTTCGCCGAGGTAATAATGTCTTAACGGCACTGGGCGAAAGTCCGTATTTACAAGGTGTGTTTTGCTGTGAACACTGTTAATCCAGTCCGTCAGTTCTTTTGCGTTAGCAACCGTTGCACTTAAAGCAATGAGTTTGATGTTGTTCGGACAGTAAATAATGCTTTCTTCCCAAACCGTTCCCCGCTGCTCATCGTTCATATAGTGAACTTCATCTAAAACAACGTATTCTACGTTTTGAAGATTTTCTTCTACTTTGCCAAGGTTTGTGCCATAGAGCATATTTCTGAAAACTTCTGTTGTCATAACAACAATTTGTGCGCCACGGTTAATGGAGATATCACCCGTTAGAAGTCCTACTTTGTCTTCTCCGTATTTGTGTGTAAAATCCCTGTATTTTTGATTGCTTAAGGCTTTAAGAGGGGTTGTGTAAAAAAGCCTTTTATTTATTTCTAATGCCCTGTGTACGGCTATTTCCGCTATCGCTGTTTTTCCTGCCCCTGTCGGTGCGCATACCACCACGCTTTCGCCTCTGTTTATATGTTCTTGAGCTTCTTTTTGAAAATCGTCCAGCTCAAAATTAAATGTTAATTCCAAATCATCGTCCTTAAAAAATCTATACTAATATTTTAGTTTATTTTAGTAAATATTGCATACATTTAAGAAATAATAAGTTATGTAACAAAAAACATTAAATTTAATTTAGGCGTACGGCAATTGTTTTTATTAAAGTATAAAGAATTTGAAAAACCAACAAACAAACATATACTACCTACCTTACCTTACCCTTACTTTGAGAGAATAGAACTCAAAGATTCCCCTTCCCCTAAAGGAAGGGCTTTTTTTGCAGTGCTGATGCACCAGATTGTTGGACGATGTTTATAGCTTATTATTTGATGGGAAACTTATATTAGGGCGACGGCATGCGTAAGCAGAGTGTGAAGCCTGAAAAGGCTTGCCGAAGGGCAAGGTTTTGTAAGGCGAAACCGTTCTATGGCGACGTAGGATAATCGAGCTTGCGCCCGCGGGAGGGAAGCAAGTGCGAGATACCCACAGGAGCAAATGCGTAAGCAGAGTGTGGAGCCTGAAAAGGCTTTTTACATTGAGAATTTTCTAAATATTAATTTTTTGTTGAGATTTTTAATCTTTTGCAAAAAATCTGTTTAAATTGTTATAGGTGGAAAACTATTCAAATGGGAGAAAATAAATTATGGCAAAAACAATAGGTATTGACTTAGGTACTACAAACTCTGTAGTTGCCGTTATGGAAGGCGGTAAGCCAACCGTTATAGCTAACGCTGAGGGCAGCAGAACAACTCCTTCTATCGTCGGATTTTCTAAATCGGGCGAAAGACTGGTGGGACAGCTTGCAAAAAGGCAAGCAATCCTTAACCCTGACAGAACTGTCTTGAGTATAAAAAGACATATGGGTACGGATTACAAAGTAAAAATTGACGGAACTGACTATACTCCTCAAGAAATTGCAGCTATGATTTTGAGAAAACTTGCTGATGATGCTTCCAAGTATTTGGGAGAAAAAGTTGTTTCTGCAGTTATTACTGTTCCTGCTTACTTCAATGACAGCCAAAGACAAGCTACAAAAGATGCGGGTAAAATCGCGGGCTTGGACGTTTTGAGAATTGTAAATGAACCGACAGCCGCTGCATTGGCTTACGGTTTAGAAAAAGAAAAGACCGAAAAAGTATTGGTATTTGACCTTGGCGGCGGTACTTTTGACGTTAGTATACTTGAAATCGGCGACGGCGTTCACGAGGTTTTGTCTACAAGCGGTGATACGCTTTTAGGCGGGGATGACTTTGACGAAAAAGTTATGAACTGGCTTTGCGATGAATTCAAAAAAGTTGAAGGTATAGACTTGAGAAATGACAAACAAGCTATGCAAAGACTTAAAGAAGCTGCTGAAAAAGCTAAATGTGAACTTTCAAGCGTGATTGAAACTACCATCAATTTACCGTTCATCACAGCCGATGCTAACGGTCCTAAGCACTTGGATTTAACTTTAACAAGAGCTAAATTTGATGATTTAACAAGAGAGTTGATTGACAGGTGTAAACAGCCTGTAGCAGATGCAATCAAGGAAGCAGGCGTGTCCAAAGGTGAAATCGACGAAGTTGTGCTTGTCGGCGGCTCGACCCGTATTCCTGCAGTGCAGGCGTTAGTTAAAGAGTATACAGGTAAAGAACCTAACCAGTCTGTTAACCCCGACGAAGTTGTTGCAGTAGGTGCAGCTGTTCAGGCAGGGGTATTAGCCGGAGAAGTTAAAGATATCGTTCTTTTAGACGTTACGCCTCTTACATTGGGTATTGAGACTTTAGGCGGTGTAATGACTGCATTGGTTCCGAGAAATACCACTATACCTGTCAGCAAGTCGCAAGTCTTCTCTACTGCCGATGATCATCAAACCGCAGTTGATATCCATGTACTTCAAGGTGAAAGACCTATGGCAAAAGATAACAAATCTTTGGGTATGTTTCGTTTAGACGGTATTCCCGCTGCTGCAAGAGGTATTCCTCAGGTTGAAGTTACATTTGATATTGACGCTAACGGTATTGTTAATGTCAGCGCTAAAGACAAGGCTACTAATAAAGAACAAAAAATTACCATCACAAATACTTCTAACTTATCTGAATCTGACATTGACAAAATGGTGAAGGATGCAGAAATGCATAGTGAAGATGATAAAAAACGCAAAGAAGAAGTTGAAACAAAAAACAATGCTACAAGCATGGTGAATGCTGCCGAAAGGTTGGTTAAAGACCTCGAAGGCAAGATGAGCGAAGATGATAAGTCTAAACTTACGAGCGAAAAAGATGAATTGAAAAAGGCAATCGATGAAAATGCTGCTATTGAACAGGTTAAAACCTTGGCAGACAAGCTTCAGGAAACTATGTATGCTATTTCATCCAAAGCTTATCAACAATCTCAGGGTTCTGCTTCAGCTGAGGGTGAGCAAGGCGCTTCTTCCGAGCAAACATCTCAAGATAACGGCGGAGATGATGATGTTATCGATGCTGAATATACTAAACAATAACAATGGTTCAACAACCACAACTAAAGCCGAGCATTTATGTTCGGCTTTTTTATGTTAAATCATGTTCAATTTCTGTGGACAGCTTATTCATTTCGGACAGAAAATAATGTATGTTCTTTTTGGTAGTTGTTTTGTCCGATTTAACAGCATTTAAGATAAAATCAAACATGTTATTTAATGTTTTTGCTTTCTTTAATATTTCTTTCATTATTAATCCTTTCAACATATTAAATTATGTTATTAACATTATATCATTAGTAAAAAATAAAATACAAGTGATTTAAAATAATTTAATGGAAAAAGATAAACTAAAAAAACAAATAGCGGAAAATTTAAGGGTATTAAGAGCTAAAAACAGAATATCCCAGGAAGTTTTGGCTGAAGCCAGCGGTACTACACAACAATATATTAATCAAATAGAAAATGAAAAAGTAAATGTAAGTGTTTTTGTATTGGTTAAAATAGCAGATGCACTGAAGGTTAGTGCAAATGATTTAATTTACTAAATTAAAATAATACATTTTTTTAGAATTTTTAATTTCAGATGGAGTTTTTTCGTCCATTATGTAACCGGATTGCTTTACTTCGTTTGCAATGACGGGCATGCATAGTGTGTTTCTTGCACTATGCACCACTCCAACTATTAAACTCTACAGCACCTTGTATGGCAAAGGGCTATGGCAACCGCATCAACCGCGTCATCAAGGTTTGGCAGCGCATTGCACAGTGCAATCTCGGTCATTTTTTTCACTTCTTCCTTGCAGGCTCTGCCGTAACCCGTGATTGTCTGCTTTACTTCAAGCGGTGTGTATTCAAAGATTTCTACACCATATTTTTCCAATATCATAATTATCACGCCTCTTGCTTCTGATACAGGCATAATGGTCTTTAGGTTTTTAAAGTAAAAAAGCTTTTCAACACTTGCACAATCAGGGTTATACTTTTCTATAATTGTCGATAAATCCTGCGCAAGCTCAAGCAGCCTTGCCCCGTTGCTTGATTTAGAAGGGGTTTGGATTGACCCGCTGTTTACTACGGCGAGGTTATCCGCTTCGCAATCAAGGATTGCATATCCTGTTATGGCAAGACCGGGGTCTATTCCGAGTATTCTCATTCGTCTTCCTTTAAAATTGCGCAATCGATTGTATAATGTTCGTTGGAAACTTCTACAATTGCCCATCTTAGGGGTTTTCCGTAATACGAAATTTCACGTTCGATGTAATCTGCATCGTTTTTCTTTTTAATTTTAAGCTGTAAATTTATTGCTTTCATGTTACTCAACGGTTACGGATTTTGCTAAATTTCTGGGCTGGTCTACGTCTTTGCCTAAAAATTCCGCAATGTAATATGCCAAGAGCTGCAGCGGTACCGTTGTTATAATCGGTGATAAGATATCCGATACTTCCGGGATTTTGATAATGTATTCAAATATAGAGTTCAAATGCTCATCATCAGCGCTGGTTAAAGCAATAAGTCTTGCGTTTCTTGCTTTTGACTCTTCCGAGTTTGATAGAACTTTGTCGTATACAATACCGGGTATTAAAATAGCCAGAACAGGCATACTTTCGTCAAGCATTGCAATAGGGCCGTGTTTTAGTTCTCCCGCGCTGTAACCCGTTGCGTTTATGTAGCTGATTTCTTTCAGCTTCAGCGCACCTTCAAGCGCTACAGGGAAGTTTATGCCCCTTGCTATGAAGATAAAGTCTTTTGTAGAAGCAAAAATCTTCGCACATTTTGCAATTCGGTCCGAATGTGAAAGGAGTTCTTCAATCTTTTGCGGCAGCTGAATAAGTTCTTCTTTTATTGATTTTGATACTTCAGGGTCGATGGAATTTTTAACCTCCGCAAGGTATAACATCAACAAGTAGAAGGACATAAGCTGTGCCGTGTATGATTTTGTAGCGGCTACACTTACTTCTATACCCGCATCAACACATATTAAGCTGTCGGCATCTCTTGCCATTGTGGAATCAACACGGTTTGTGATGATTAAGATATGAGAACCTTTTGCTTTGGCTTGTCTGATAGCGGTTATGGTATCTGCTGTTTCACCTGATTGGGAAACCCCTATTACCAGAGTGTTTTTATTAGTGATAGTATTTCTGTAAATATATTCGCTTGATGCTTCAACATCTACGGGAAGTCCCGTAAATTCTTCTATAATGTATTTGCCTACCATAGCGGCATGCAAGGAGGTTCCGCAAGCTATAATTTGTATGCGGTTTAGGTTTTTTAAATCTTCTTTTGTAAGTTTTACTTCCTTTAAATCGATAGGTTCATCAGGCGCGCTCAATCTGCCGAAGAGGTTTTTGCGGACTACGGCAGGCTGCTCGTTGATTTCCTTTAGCATAAAGTGCTTGTAGCCCATTTTGCTTAAAGCTACAGGTTCAAACGGTAAAATTTCAATTTTCTTTTCGATTTTTTCGCCTGTAATTGCATTATAAATTTTTAAGTCATCCTTGGATACTTCTGCAATTTCATCATCGTCAAGGTAAATTGCTTTTTTGGTATGTTCAATAATTGCGGGAATATCGCTTGCGACAAAGTTTTCGCCTTCGCCTACACCTATAAGTAACGGTGCGTTTTTTCTTGCTACGACAATTTTGTCAGGTTCATCAAGAGAAATAACACACAGTGCATAAGCGCCTTTTACCTTAGATAAAGTTGCTTTTAGGGCATCTTTCAGGCAGCATGCCGTCTTCAGCTCATTTGCCACCATATGTACGATAGTTTCTGTATCTGTTTGCGAGTGGAATTTGTAGCCTGCTGCTTCAAGGTCTTTTCTTAACTCTTTGTAGTTTTCTATAATTCCGTTGTGTACAACCGCTATACGTTCGCAGTTGCTTACATGCGGGTGGGCATTGATTTCATTGGGTATGCCATGCGTTGCCCATCTGATATGACCTATGCCTACTATATCAGCTTCTTGGGCTGTTTTGTTCTTATTTATCAAGTTATCGAGGTTTTCGAGCTTGCCCTGGGCTTTTAAAACCTCGATTTTATTATTGTAAATCAGCGCCATTCCTGAGCTGTCATAACCCCTGTATTCAAGATTTCTTAAGCCTTCTACCACTATGGGGGCTACTTTTTTATTTCCGATATATCCTACTATTCCACACACAGTTAAATTCTCTCCATAAATATTTTGTTAATAAAATTATAATTGAGTGGTAATTGCAAGTCAAAGAAGTTTTATGCGAATGTTTTGCTTGATTATTCATTTTTTGTTTGTTGTAATAGACATGAGAGTTTTAACGGGAATTAAAGATGGATGCTGCTGTTTACATAGAAACACTCGGCTGCCAGATGAACAAGTCTGATTCTGAGCGGATTTACGGAATGCTTGAAAATTTAGGCTACAAAAAAGCACAATCCGATGAAGAGGCTTCTTTGCTTATTGTTAATACTTGCAATATCAGACAGCTTTCGGCTGATAAAGCCTATAGTTTGCTTGGAAGATGGATTAAATTGCGTGAGCAAAATCCCGAGATAAAAATTGCTATGTGCGGCTGTGTTGCGCAGCAGGATAAGGAAGAAGTAAGAAGGAGATTGCCGGGGGTTGATTTGGTTTTTGGCACTCTTAATATTCCCCAGCTTCCTGATTTGATTAAAAAAATTGAAGGCGGCGAAAAGGTTGTTTGCATTTCTAAAGACCCTGTTTCGAGAGATAAAGAAAGCAAAAATATTGTAAGAACGGAGGGATTTAATGCCTGGGTGCCTATTATTGACGGCTGCGATTACTTTTGCACATATTGCGTTGTACCTTATGTAAGGGGAAGGCAGCGCAGCAGAAATATGCAGGCTATTATTGAAGAGGTTCAAAATGTTGCCAAACAAGGGTTTAAAGAGGTTACTTTGCTGGGGCAGACGGTCGATTCTTACGGGCGTGATTTGGAGGATAAAAATGTTACGCTTGCAAATTTGCTGCGGGAGCTTGTCAAGATTGAGGATATTTTGCGTATAAGGTTTGTTACGTCTTACCCTACCGATATTTCTGATGAATTAATTGAGGTTGTAAGAGAATATCCCAAAATTTGCGAATACTTCCATATTCCTATGCAATCAGGTTCAAATGAAGTTTTAAAAAACATGCGCCGCAAATATACCAGAGAACAGTATATTGAGATTGTGAAAAAAATTCGCTCAAAGGTTGAAAATGTTACGGTTACAAGTGATTTTATAGTTGGTTTTCCGGGGGAAACCCGACAGCAGTTTGAGGAAACTGTGAGCATTATAGAAGAATTGGAGCTTGATTATTCCAATACGGCTGCATATTCTCCGAGGAAACAAACTCCTGCCGCTACCTGGCGCGACAAGTTTATTGATAAAGCCGTCAAAAAAGAACGCTTAGCTGTATTAAACAAAAAAGTTCAGGAATATTCATATCTTTCTAATCAAAAGTATGTCGGTAAAACGCTTGAAGTTTTGGTGGAAGAATTTAATCCCAAAAATGCACAAAATATTTTAACAGGCAGAACCAGAAATAACAAAGTTGTTCACTTTGAGGGAACACCCGATTTGATAGGTACATTAACAGACGTAACTATAGATGAAGCACTGCTTTGGTGCTTAAAAGGCTGTATCAAAAACTGATTAGTGTCTGCCGCCGTAGGATTTTTCAATAGCTCTGTTTACAGTTTCCTTTGATTGATTTCTCAATGATTCGACTGCTTTTAGTCGGTTTTGGTATTGAGCTATTTCCATATCCATTTTTTTCTCAAGCAGCGCAAGCTTTTGGCGGCGTGCTTCGATAACACGGCTTTCAGGTGAATCAGGATCTAAATTTGTGCCAACATTTAAAAGATCGTTCATGTTGTTGGACAAATTCATTTTGATTGAATTTAAACGAGTTAATATATTGTTCAAGTCGTGTTCTTGAGCGATATACATCTGTTCTCTAATTTGTGATGATGCTAATGCCATCTTTGTTACCTACCCTGTTTGTGTTATTACCTTAGTTGATCTAAATTTTTTCCTTTTGCTACGTTATAAGGATTTCCGTTTTCTATGATTTGTTCCATTTGGTACAATCTGTATTGCAAATGGTTTACACGGTATCGTGCGATTTTTTTCTTTTTGCTCATTGTGCATAAATCTCTTATGCCTTCAATGATTGTATTGACAAACAATTGAACAGGATTATTTCTGACTAAATAACCTTGTGAGAACCTGCAAAATTGAACTAATTTATTAACTGTAGCCTGCATGCCAATACCTTGATTTACCTATCTTATATATATAAAATAATAATTCGGCAAGGCATTGCCATAACTGAAGGTTTATTTTACAAAACGTTACAATTATTTACAAATTTTAGCGGTAACCTATACTTATAAAATAATAAATTAGGAGATATTATGACAGTTACTATAGCAGACAAGACTTTTTCATCAAGATTGATGGTTGGAACAGGAAAATTCAATGATTTTAAAGTAATGCAGGAAGCTCATGCGGCAAGCGGGGCTGAAATTGTTACCGTTGCTATAAGAAGAGTTGAAACTAACGCTCAAGGGCATGCAGGTTTGATGGATTATATTGATACTGATAAATACTGGATTTTGCCTAATACCGCCGGCTGCGCTACAGCCGAAGAGGCGATAAGGGTGGCAAGGCTCGCCCGTGCTATGGGGATTAATAACTGGATAAAATTAGAAGTCATTCCCGACCCTAAATACCTTTTACCTGACCCTATAGCTACGTTTGAAGCAGCTAAAATCCTTGTAGATGAAGGCTTCGTAGTTCTTCCTTATGTAAATGCCGATCCTGTTTTGTGTAAAAGGTTGGAAGAAGCAGGCTGCGCTACTGTTATGCCGTTGGCTTCTCCTATAGGAACCGGGCAGGGTATCAAAACTCTTGAAAATATTAAAATTATTATTGAACAGGCTAATGTTCCTGTTATTGTTGATGCAGGGATAGGCGTACCGTCAGATGCCGCTAATGTTATGGAATTTGGAGCTGATTGCTGTTTGATTAATACTGCTATAGCTTTGGCAAGCAATCCTGTTCAAATGGCGGAAGCCTTTAAACTCGGAGTTCAGGCGGGAAGATTAGCTTATGAATCGGGCAGAATCCCTATGAAAGAATATGCTTCCGCTTCTTCGCCTTTGGCAGGAATTGTAGGTAAAAATTAATGAGGAAAATTCTATTCTCGATATTTGTTGTTTTTACCTTTTGTATTGCGGTTTGGGCTGCTAACCCTTCACAGATTACGATTGTACATATTACGGATACACAAGTGGATAGCTTTAGCCCTGATGTAAAAGGGCGTATGCTTTCCAGGTCTTTTGATTTATATCAACATGCCATTACCGATATAAATGCCGTTAATCCTGATATTGTTGTTTTTTCCGGCGATATGATTAATCTGCCGGTTAAAAGTGAATTTAAAAAATTTCTGGCTTTGTCTGATAAAATCAAGGCCCCATGGTATGCGGCTTTGGGAAATCATGATGTAGGGGTCTTGGGCGGGCTTAGTAAAAAGGAAATTATTACTCTTTTAAACGCAAATAATCCCGCGCTTAAACTGCAAAAACCTTATTACTGTATTGTGAAAGGTGATTTTGTGTTTATTTTTATGGACGGGACTTCTGATATTAAAATTACCGCACAAGGCTATTTTCCGCCTGAACAGCTTGAGTTCTTGGACAAAACATTGACCAGATACAGCGGTAAAAATGCTGTTATTGTGCAGCATTTTCCTCTTATGCCGCCGTTTAAAAGTAATACGCACTATGTTAAAAATAAAGATGAATATCTTAAAATCCTTGATAAACATAAGAATGTTATTATGCTTCTGGCAGGACATTATCATGCTTCAAGTACGGTTGAGCGAAACGGGGTTTTGCATATCACGACCAGCGCTATGCTTGAATATCCCCATGTTTTTCGGGTTTTAACGGTTAAAAATAATCCTCAAAATGTTGTTATAACAAGTAAAATCGTCCAAACAAGGCTTAGCGATTTATTAGCTAAATCAAAATCAATTTCCACTGCACCTGAACTTAAGGAAGGGGAAAAAACGGATAATTTTTTTACAATTACTCTGGAGAAAAAATAGCTTGAGTGTTCATGCATAAAGAAATTTTTTCTGTTTTGTGCAATGCTCTTTTTGTAGTAATATTAGACTAATAATTAGTCAGGAGTGAAACATGGTTAATATTATAGAAGGAAAATTGGTTGCCGACAGTGAAAAAGTCGCTGTTGTTGCAGGAAGATTTAACGAATTTATAAGTTCAAAACTGCTTTCGGGATGTGTTGATACACTGAAAAGGCATGGCATCAAAGATGAAAATATTGATGTTATATGGACTCCCGGCGCTTTTGAAATTCCGCTTGCCGCTCAAAAATTGGCTTCTAACCCTAAATATGACGGTGTAATTGCGTTAGGCGCCGTGATTAAAGGTTCTACTCCTCATTTTGACTTCGTTGCAGCTGAAGTTTCAAAAGGTATTGCACAAGTAGGTTTAACAAGTGAAAAACCTGTTATATTCGGGGTTTTAACCACGGACAGTATTGAGCAGGCGATTGAGCGTGCAGGTACCAAATCAGGCAACAAAGGCTCTGATGCCGCGCTTGCTTTGATTGAAATGATGAATTTGATGAAACAGCTTTAAAATATATTTTTGATATTTATTAGGTAGACTTTTGGCAAACGAATTATTGTCATTGCTAAGGGCTTTGGCAACGTGGCAATCCATAATAAAATATCCGATTACAGCGAGTATTCTTTTTTGCCTTTACGGTTTTTCCTGCACAAAACTAAATACAATAACTGTCTGCCAAGAAGCGAAACCAACTGCCTTATACCCATATGCTTAGGGTTGGGGAACGGCAGCTCAAAGATTTTTGATACAGAATAAATCCTGCGAAGTTCACCTATGTCAAAATCAAACCGGGCTTCTATTTTGCTCCTCATATTATCATCTGATAACATGTTGTATAGCTCCACAAACCCAAAAATCTGATATGGTCTGCTTGGCGACAAAAGGCAGTTATAGGCTACTATAAACGGGATATATTCCGTATCTTTTTCTTTGAGGTTTTTGAGTAAATAATTATCAGGGAAAATGCTCCTTACCGTTTTCACATCCGTGATGGTTTGAAACATTTTGCAGTAGGGGATTAATTCAAAAAAAGACCTGATGATAGCTGTGCCTTTGTTTGCTATACCCGATACCTGATTATTACTTATTCGGTATTTGCATACGATTTGCGGCAAAAAGCCTATCTTTTTGCCTTTTATTAACAACTTTATCCACAATGACATATCAAACAGCATGATAAAAACCTTATCGATATCAATCCCGGCAAATGCCTCTCTTTTGATAATAGAAGCAGGATACGGCAAATGGCTGCACCCCTCCGCCAAAAGCTTAAGCGTGTCCAGCTCGTCATTGTCTAAATCGAACCCTCGTCTGCTCCCGAACCATGTCTGCTTGAGGCTCTTGCCTCTTGAGTTGACGTACAACATATCGCCGAAGGCGAAGTCTTTGTCAGGGTTGCTTTCCATATAATCGACAAGCTTTTCCAGTGCGTCAGGTAATAATAAATCATCGGCGCAAAAAAGCTTCAAATACTTGCCCTTTGCTGTTTGCAAAAGCTGTTCAAATAATATTCCTCCGCCTGCACCATAATTCTTTTTCATATCGATATGTACAATTCTCTCATCGTCAAAAGACCGTGCAATTGTCTTGGAATCGTCGGTTGAGGCATGATTTAGCAATATCAGCTCGAAGTTCTTATAAGTTTGCCCAAGCACAGACTCAATTGCCTCTATCAAAAATTCTCTGTCGTTATAATACGGTATAAATACCGATACCAAAGGTTGGTTATGCATTAGTGAACTTCAGGCTCCTCTAAAAATTTAACTCCAAAGCGTATAAATATTAATGTAATAGATTATATTTTACCCAATAATATAATGCAAAAGATTAATAGTCAACAATATAATTAATGTACAACATTATTAAAATAAGTGTTTTTTAATTTAATAATTTAATAAGAACAATGAATAAAAAAGGTATGAGATTTTGGACATTAAAAAAGCCTTAGGTAAAAAAATTCAGGCTATAAGGAAACAAAAAAAACTTACGCAAGAAAAACTAGCGGAACTTATAGACATAGAAATTCCAAGTTTAAGTAATATTGAGCGTGGTAAGTTTTCACCGGCAGTCGATACTTTGCAAAAAATAGCAAAAGCATTAGACGTTGAAATAAGTGATTTATATAAATTTTCAAAAGTAAACCATGAAGATATGGTAAATGAAATATGTTCTAAATTGCCACAAAATAAAAAGCTTACAGAATTGACTTATAAATTCTTCAAAACTATAGAATATGATATTTTATAATTTAAAAAAGGGCTAGGAATTAAAATTATTGAAAAAATAGGTCATTGCGAAAATGCGTAAGCATTTGAAGTAATCCAGTACTTTATGGATTGCTTCGCTACGCTCGCAAAGACAACTTGATGTCATTGCGAAAAAATACAAAGTATTTTTGTGGCAATCTGCAAATATATACCGGATTGCTTCACTGCGTTCGCAATGACGGTGGATGGCGTAAGACAATTCTAAGTCGTTGCTAGGAGCTTCAGCGACGTGGCAATCTACAAATATATACCGGATTGCTTCGCTACGCTCGCAAAGACAACTTGATGTCATTGCGAAAAAATACAAAGTATTTTTGTGGCAATCTGCAAATATATACCGGATTGCTTCACTGCGTTCGCAATGACGGTGGATGGCGTA